>NZ_AMFQ01000014.1:0-6836 GCF_000335555.1 Acinetobacter sp. WC-743
TTGTCCAAAGCAAGTGGGGATATCACGCCAAGGGCACCCAGTTCTAATCCTATAAAGAATCGCTTCAATAAAATTTCTTAAATTTGAGTTGAGATGAATGGATAAATTACGCAAAATAGCTTTCAACTTTTGCCAGTGTTGATCTGTTAACATGGTACGAGGCATAGCGAATAGTAGAATTGGGTTTGGCGATTTAATTTTACTACTTCGCTATTTTTTAATCTAAAAGTGTCAACACGCCCTAATTACTCAGATAAATTGATCTTTATTTTAGATTTTTAATACGAATTTTAGGTTTTGGTAAGCTATAAAAAAATAAAAGCTGATTTATAAAAATTCTTGATCGTCTTTTACTTACAGCCCTTTCTTTATCTAGTTTATCTCCCAATAAAACAAATATTTCAAATATAATTAGAAGTACTAATTTTAAAATCATAATTGCAAACATGATAAAAATTGAAAATATAAGATCTAGAGCCAGTAGCGACCAAAAAGAATTATTTCTAAAAAAATCGAAAATATTATAAATATTAGTGCCTGTAGCTATTGTTAGCCCTATTATTCCTGCACATATACCCATAAACATTGCCAATAATCTATTTTTTGATTCTGGATGAAATATCCACAAACCAAATTGTTTCGCATCCAATGAAAAATTGGATTTATATTTATCTTTCATATTCAGAACTTTATCAATTTTTTCTGCTATTTCTAAGTATTTTGTAGAGTCTGAATCAACACAGATTGAAAACCACAATTTTCTTAAGTCGTATAATTTGGTTTGTTTAGATTGTAAAATTTCTTGCAATTCTTTAATTATTAATTTTTCTCTTTGCTTTAGTAAAAGAAACCAAATAAATAATACTAAAATTTCGATTAAAATAGGAAAAATCAATCTCCATCCATTTGATACTTTCGGAAAATATGGAAAAGCATCTTTATTCACATACCAATAAAATGAATACACAAATATAGAAAGAGATAATAGCAAAAGCCATATCAGCTTATTTTTTATGTATAAAATTTTTTTGAATGATTCGAATAAATCATAATAAACATTAATAAGTCTAAATAAATTTCCCATATTCCGTTTCCATTTCTTTCTTATATTTATAGATTTTGTCTGATAATTTAAAGATTATGAATATATATTTTTTTTAAAACGCCATAAGTTGACGCCTAGTATATTATTTATCCACAATTTCTTATCATTTCTATCTTTTCTTTACACATAAAAAAACACCCTCAACGTTTTAGTTGAGGGTGTTTTAAGAATTAAAAGCTGGCGATGACTTACTCTCACATGGGTAACCCCACACTACCATCAGCGCTAAGAGGTTTCACTTCTGAGTTCGGGAAGGGATCAGGTGGTTCACTCTTGCTATTGTCGCCAGCAAACTGTTATGGACTTTTTCGGGTCTTATGGGTATGCCTTACTTTGTTCCAAATGAGTTTAACAGAAGAACATTTGAGTTGATTTTAACATAAAGCATAGCTTTATGTCTTGCGCTCGGACAAACATAATTAATGTTTGTTTATTCCTCGCTCATGTAACTAGCTTTACAACTAAATCAAGTTTCTTTGATCTTTTATGAATCAAATGATGCTTCAATACAACTGCTTGGGTGTTGTATAGTCAAGCCTCACGAGCAATTAGTATTGGTCAGCTTCATGCGTCACCGCACTTCCACATCCAACCTATCAACGTCGTAGTCTTCAACGGCTCTTTAGAGGACATAAAGTCCTAGGGAAATCTTATCTTGAGGTAGGCTTCCCGCTTAGATGCTTTCAGCGGTTATCCCTTCCGAACATAGCTACCCGGCGATGCGACTGGCGTCACAACCGGTACACCAGAGGTTCGTCCACTCTGGTCCTCTCGTACTAGGAGCAGATCCTCTCAAATTTCCAACGCCCACGGTAGATAGGGACCGAACTGTCTCACGACGTTCTAAACCCAGCTCGCGTACCTCTTTAAATGGCGAACAGCCATACCCTTGGGACCTGCTTCAGCCCCAGGATGAGATGAGCCGACATCGAGGTGCCAAACACCGCCGTCGATATGAACTCTTGGGCGGTATCAGCCTGTTATCCCCAGAGTACCTTTTATCCGTTGAGCGATGGCCCTTCCATACAGAACCACCGGATCACTAAGACCTACTTTCGTACCTGCTCGACTTGTGGGTCTCGCAGTTAAGCGCGCTTTTGCCTTTATACTCTACGCGTGATTTCCGACCACGCTGAGCGCACCTTCGTACTCCTCCGTTACTCTTTAGGAGGAGACCGCCCCAGTCAAACTACCCACCAGACATGGTCCTCGTCCCGGATAACGGGACAGAGTTAGAACCTCAATATTACCAGGGTGGTATTTCAAGGATGGCTCCATAGCAACTGGCGTCGCTACTTCTAAGCCTCCCACCTATCCTACACAAGTAAGATCAAAGTTCAATGTCAAGCTGCAGTAAAGGTTCACGGGGTCTTTCCGTCTAGCCGCGGGTACACCGCATCTTCACGGCGATTTCGATTTCACTGAGCCTCTGCTGGAGACAGCGCCCCCATCATTATGCCATTCGTGCAGGTCGGAACTTACCCGACAAGGAATTTCGCTACCTTAGGACCGTTATAGTTACGGCCGCCGTTTACTGGGGCTTCGATCAAGAGCTTCGCTTACGCTAACCCCATCAATTAACCTTCCAGCACCGGGCAGGCATCACACCCTATACGTCCACTTTCGTGTTTGCAGAGTGCTATGTTTTTAATAAACAGTTGCAGGGGCCTGGTTTCTGTGGCTGCCAATAGCTCAAGGAGCAAGTCCTATCACCGTCAGCAGCGTACCTTCTCCCGAAGTTACGGTACCATTTTGCCTAGTTCCTTCAGCAGAGTTCTCTCAAGCGCTTTGGTCTACTCGACCTGACCACCTGTGTCGGTTTCGGGTACGATTCCTGTGTAACTGAAGCTTAGAGACTTTTCCTGGAAGCATAGTATCAGCCACTTCACGAGTAAACTCGCTTGCTATCAGTTCTCAGCATAGAGCACCCCGGATTTGCCTAAGATGCATGCCTACAACCTTTCACCTGGACAACCAACGCCAGGCTGACTTAACTTTCTCCGTCCTCTCATCGCATTACACAGAAGTATTGGAATATTAACCAATTTCCCATCGACTACGCCTCTCGGCCTCGCCTTAGGGGTCGACTCACCCAGCCCCGATTAACGTTGGACTGGAACCCTTGGTCTTTCAGCGAACGGGTTTTTCACCCGTTTTGTCGTTACTCACGTCAGCATTCGCACTTCTGATACCTCCAGCATGCTTCTCAACACACCTTCATCGGCTTACAGAACGCTCCCCTACCACGTATACAATGTATACATCCGCAGCTTCGGCATATAGTTTTAGCCCCGTTACATCTTCCGCGCAGGCCGACTCGACTAGTGAGCTATTACGCTTTCTTTAAAGGGTGGCTGCTTCTAAGCCAACCTCCTAGCTGTCTATGCCTTCCCACATCGTTTCCCACTTAACTATAATTTTGGGGCCTTAGCTGGCGGTCTGGATTGTTTTCCTCTTGACTACGGACGTTAGCACCCGCAGTCTGTCTCCCGGATAGTACTCATAGGTATTCGGAGTTTGCATCGGTTTGGTAAGTCGGGATGACCCCCTAGCCGAAACAGTGCTCTACCCCCTATGGTATTCGTCCGAGGCGCTACCTAAATAGCTTTCGGGGAGAACCAGCTATCACCGAGTTTGATTAGCCTTTCACCCCTATCCACAAGTCATCCCCTGGCTTTTCAACGACAGTGGGTTCGGTCCTCCAGTTAGTGTTACCCAACCTTCAACCTGCTCATGGATAGATCACCCGGTTTCGGGTCTATACCCAGCAACTAAACGCCCTATTAAGACTCGATTTCTCTACGGCTCCCCTATACGGTTAACCTTGCTACTGAATATAAGTCGCTGACCCATTATACAAAAGGTACGCAGTCACCGAACAAGTCGGCTCCCACTGCTTGTATGCATGCGGTTTCAGGATCTATTTCACTCCCCTCACAGGGGTTCTTTTCGCCTTTCCCTCACGGTACTGGTTCACTATCGGTCAGTCAGGAGTATTTAGCCTTGGAGGATGGTCCCCCCATATTCAGACAAGGTTTCACGTGCCTCGCCCTACTCGTCATCATTATATGTGCACTTTCGTGTACGGGACTATCACCCTCTACGGTAGCACTTCCCAGAGCTTTCCGCTAATACACATATAACTTAATGGGCTGATCCCCGTTCGCTCGCCGCTACTGAGGGAATCTCAATTGATTTCTTTTCCTAAGGGTACTGAGATGTTTCACTTCCCCTCGTTCGCCTCGCATGACTATGTATTCATCATGCGATACCTACCTTATGGTAAGTGGGTTTCCCCATTCAGAAATCTCCGGATCACAGGATATTTGCCGCCTCCCCGAAGCTTATCGCAGGCTATTACGTCTTTCATCGCCTCTGACTGCCAAGGCATCCACCACATGCACTTAATTACTTGACTATACAACCCCAAACAGTCGTTAATCCCTACAAGGAGGATCAACAATGTGGATTTAACCACTTCTATTTGTTGCCTGTGAACTTAATCACTGTACAGCTTCAATTTAATTCATATACCAAAACGCTTGATTCAGTTTTATCGCTAGTTCTCATTTCATTCCGCTTTAACAATTGCTTGTTAAGCTTCATAAAACGAGTTAAACAATTATTTCAACTCAAATATATTCTGTTAATGATTCTCTACCGCCTCGTCAGCGAGTAGTTCACTGTGATAAATCACAGAAGTTAATAAACTCTATAAACTTCAGTTCATTAATTTCTATAATCAATCTTTTTTTAATCAGGTAACTGCGTAGTAGTGGTGGAGACTAGGAGAGTCGAACTCCTGACCTCCTGCGTGCAAAGCAGGCGCTCTACCAACTAAGCTAAGTCCCCAGCTTAAGATCTTAATATATCTGCTCTTCTGTGTTCAGTAGACTTGGTGGGTCTGACAAGACTTGAACTTGTGACCCCACGCTTATCAAGCGTGTGCTCTAACCAACTGAGCTACAGACCCTCAGATACATCAATGAAGAACAACTTGTTGTGGATTCTTACCAATCGTCAATCTTTCGTTAAGGAGGTGATCCAGCCGCAGGTTCCCCTACGGCTACCTTGTTACGACTTCACCCCAGTCATCGGCCACACCGTGGTAAGCGTCCTCCTTACGGTTAGACTACCTACTTCTGGTGCAACAAACTCCCATGGTGTGACGGGCGGTGTGTACAAGGCCCGGGAACGTATTCACCGCGGCATTCTGATCCGCGATTACTAGCGATTCCGACTTCATGGAGTCGAGTTGCAGACTCCAATCCGGACTACGATCGGCTTTTTGAGATTAGCATCCTATCGCTAGGTAGCAACCCTTTGTACCGACCATTGTAGCACGTGTGTAGCCCTGGTCGTAAGGGCCATGATGACTTGACGTCGTCCCCGCCTTCCTCCAGTTTGTCACTGGCAGTATCCTTAAAGTTCCCATCCGAAATGCTGGCAAGTAAGGAAAAGGGTTGCGCTCGTTGCGGGACTTAACCCAACATCTCACGACACGAGCTGACGACAGCCATGCAGCACCTGTATGTAAGTTCCCGAAGGCACCAATCCATCTCTGGAAAGTTCTTACTATGTCAAGACCAGGTAAGGTTCTTCGCGTTGCATCGAATTAAACCACATGCTCCACCGCTTGTGCGGGCCCCCGTCAATTCATTTGAGTTTTAGTCTTGCGACCGTACTCCCCAGGCGGTCTACTTATCGCGTTAGCTGCGCCACTAAAGTCTCAAAGACCCCAACGGCTAGTAGACATCGTTTACGGCATGGACTACCAGGGTATCTAATCCTGTTTGCTCCCCATGCTTTCGTACCTCAGCGTCAGTATTAGGCCAGATGGCTGCCTTCGCCATCGGTATTCCTCCAGATCTCTACGCATTTCACCGCTACACCTGGAATTCTACCATCCTCTCCCATACTCTAGCTCCCAGTATCGAATGCAATTCCCAAGTTAAGCTCGGGGATTTCACATCCGACTTAAAAAGCCGCCTACGCACGCTTTACGCCCAGTAAATCCGATTAACGCTCGCACCCTCTGTATTACCGCGGCTGCTGGCACAGAGTTAGCCGGTGCTTATTCTGCGAGTAACGTCCACTCATCTTGGGTATTAACCAAAAGAGCCTCCTCCTCGCTTAAAGTGCTTTACAACCATAAGGCCTTCTTCACACACGCGGCATGGCTGGATCAGGGTTCCCCCCATTGTCCAATATTCCCCACTGCTGCCTCCCGTAGGAGTCTGGGCCGTGTCTCAGTCCCAGTGTGGCGGATCATCCTCTCAGACCCGCTACAGATCGTCGCCTTGGTAGGCCTTTACCCCACCAACTAGCTAATCCGACTTAGGCTCATCTATTAACGCAAGGTCACAAGTGATCCCCTGCTTTCCCCCGTAGGGCGTATGCGGTATTAGCATCCCTTTCGAGATGTTGTCCCCCATTAATAGGCAGATTCCTAAGTATTACTCACCCGTCCGCCGCTAGGTCAATTACCGAAGCAATCTCCCCCGCTCGACTTGCATGTGTTAAGCCTGCCGCCAGCGTTCAATCTGAGCCATGATCAAACTCTTCAGTTAAAATCATTAGTGACTTAAGGTCACAATTCTGGCTCATCAATTACTGACAAATTCTCTCAAATAAACTTCGAGTAATTTAAACCAACAATCAATGATAATATTTCGATCAATCAATCAGTAAAAATCCACACAAGTTGTTCTTCATATTCTCTTAATGATCA
>NZ_AMFQ01000015.1:0-3766 GCF_000335555.1 Acinetobacter sp. WC-743
CGGTCTTCACCGTCTTGTGAATCACGACATCTTTGCCTGCTGCATCTTTACCGGTGATGGTAATCACCACATCGCTATTCGGTGCAACATCCTTGGTGGTCCCAGTGATTTTACCTGCTGTATTGATCTCAACCGTGATCTCAGCTGTGACCAAGTCTAAGCCAGTATCGTCAGGTGTACTTGGATCGTTGTCGTTATCGCCTTGACCTGCAAGATGATCGCTTGCGGGTCCAACACCTTGACCGTTGCGATCTGTAGTAGTGGCTTCAACAGTGACACTTGAACCATCTACGATGCCATCAGCAACCGTGAGTTCTGTTTGGTAGTTGCCATCGGCATCGGTCTTCACTGTCTTGTGAATCACGACATCTTTGCCTGCTGCATCTTTACCGGTGATGGTAATCACCACATCGCTATTCGGTGCAACATCTGTGGTGGTTCCAGTGATTTTACCTGTATTATCAATGTGAATGTCTATGTTACTGTCTACACGATCAAGCCCAGCACTTTCGTCCTCTGGAGTATTTGGATCATCAGTCGCATTTTTACCTAACTGATCTTCCGCTTGAACAGTATTGCCATTACGATCAACAACTTCTGAACTTACAGTCAAATCACCATCCACAAATTCTTCTGGAACTTCAGCTGTATAGCTTCCATCTGGCTGAACAGTAACTTCGATGTCTTTGCTTAATGTATTTCCGTTCTTGTCTTGTCCTGTAATGGTAATAACAACTTTCGTTCCTTCAGGAATATTTTCTGTTTTACCAATGATTGAGCCATCCGTTTTTACTTCAACACTATTTTTCCCATTGGGAATATTTTCTTTATTTTTATCATTATCATGTGTTGCTGCGATGACACCACCGACTACACCTGTCCCAATCAGCCAAGGAAGCATTCCAGTCAAATGACTACTTGCTTCAGGTAATAATGCTTCCAGCCCTGTGATTTCTTTAAAGCCTGAAACTCCATCAAACCAATATAAAATACAACCATCTTCATCTTCAAAGACTAAATCTGAAGTTACTTCTTGGTGAACTACAAAGAAGTTTTCAATAACAATCACTTCACCATTTTTAAGCTTTAATAATAAATGATCACCATCTCGAATATATTCAGCCACATCATCTCTATTCATTTTAGTATGAATAATTGATGCTTCTGACAAAGTGATATGGTTGGTATCTACCGTTGATTTACTTAAAGAATCTTTTTCAATTACAACAAAATTAGCCATTTTTTACCTAAGGAGATTATGTACATTTATCTTTTAAAAAAATCAATTACTTAAAAATATGCACGCAGAAACCCTACAAAAATGAAATTTTTGATGGGGTTGGGAGATATTTATGAGTAAAAAATAAATCGATAATTAAGTATGATTACATTTGAGGTACGACAGTTTGAGTGGGTTCACTTTTGTTAGAACATTGAAGCGTCTGACCGTCATTTAAAATAAACGGTTTTCCCTCTCCATCTACTGAAAGTAAAAAATTATGACTATTCAACTTTTGCACATCTACATCAACATCACAGCTAAAACATGATTCAGTATTGCAATTTTTCACTTTAAAATTATAAACTTCAGACTTTAAGTGATACTTTGCCGTATTATTTATATAAAAGTTCCCTGCTTGTATACGATCAATATAGAAATCAATCGCACACTTCTGATGTGTTGCGGTATCCCCAGAACAAAGCTTTTCATCTCTTTTCACAAGAACAATTTGATTGTTCGTCAAACTTTTCTCTTGAAACCTTAAATTTGATGGTTTTTGATACTGATTGCTTACACAGGCTGTCATACCTATTGCAGCAGTCACTACCATCAAAATAACTTTTGACATCACCGTACTCCGACATTAAAAATAATCGATAAAATCACAACATTAAAATAAGCAGGTTTAGATGAAAAAACAGATCATTTATATCTCGTATTATCTTTATATGATATTCAATTAAATCTATATTCCATCCAGCACAAATCAATAAAGCATAAGGATTAAAATAATTACAAAAATAGAAAACCCATTAATTTAAAATCAAAAAATAGACTAAATAAACTTCAACAAAAAAAATGCAAAACAATACCCTTACCGAAATATTTTATAAAAATAAATCAGCAAAATTTATGTATATTTTTTACACTAAAATTGGGAGATAACTTCAGCCTAAATAGATTAAATATTATTCAATACAGGTGTTTTTCATTCATGTATTCGCATAAATTAAGTCCTTTAAATTTAACTTTATGAGATTTAACTCACACAATCCTAGCATAAAAATGATACAAATCATTATCTTTTTTTTATTTGATGATAAATTTTTTATGATTTTTTAGGTTTTCTTTATAAAAAAACAATTATCATATCAATGGGTTAAAAAAAGTATTTTTTATAAAGAATACATTTACAATTTTATTTTATTTTTATATTTTTTATCCAGAAAATGCTCAGCATATAATCTCTTATCTCCCGCATAATCTCTAAAATACAAATGTATAGATTATAATTCCATAAACATTAAATTTAATATTATATTCTTTGCAAAGCCACAATCTATAATCATTTATTAATAACCAATACACTATCATTCATTGTTTAATTAACAATCAAAACAATAGCTAAATTTATATTAAATTTAAATCATTCTGCTAAAATCAAATCATTACTGTGTAAAATAAAATAATATTTACGAGAAACTTGAAATAAACCAATGCCGATAATTACAAGCATGATTAGGTGCCATTCAGGAATGTTAATCACTCACAAACCCATAATTTTTTTAAAAAGCTTGGGTGCAATCAGTCTATGTGTTCTGATTCAGAACAATAGCTATGCACAAGACACCCGCTATTTAAAAGGCATCAAGGAAAGTGTATCGAGTTTAATCAAACCCAAAGATGACTCCTCCTTTCGTACCGTGCAACTTAAACAACTCGCTGACTTTGAATACCAACCCGAGCAAAGCACAGCGAGCCCTTTGCCCGTGGTCAAACCCTATCTGGGGCAAAAGGCGTCTTTAAATAATCTTTATCTGGAAAATCCACCAACTGCCCAGCAATATGCAGTACCCACACGGACCTTAAGCCTTGAAGAAGCCGTGCAAATCCTGTCAAACGCAACCCCAATATTGCCCAAACGATTTCTACTCTGGCTTCCCAAAATGCCAATATTGATGTCGCCAAGGCACAATACTATCCACAATTAAAAGCTGGCATGAATACTGGTGACTTCACCTCAAATGATAAAGGGCGGCAGTTATATTCTGTTGAAGCCAATCAATTGCTCTATGATTTTGGTAAAGTCAAAAGCAGTGTCACCACACAACAAAATAAATTGGCGGTTGAACAAGCCAATGTCTTGATCAGTATTGATGAAATCTCTACCCAGACGGCTCGAGATATTTTAGGTTTATTGAGATATCGTAATATTATAAAAATCGCCCAAGATCAATTTAATGGGGTCAGTCGCTTACATGAGATTGCACGTTTAAGAGCCGAAGCGGGCATCAGCAGTCATGCAGACCCTGTGCAAGCGCAAAGTTATGTTGAATATTCTCGTTCCTATCTGATTACCCAGCAGAATTTTCTTAAACAGCAAGAACAAAAGTTACGCACCTTATTGGGTTTTGATGTCAGTCAAATTGAGTTCAATATTCCTGATGAATTCGTCAAGCAATCGGGGCTATATGACGACCCCGAAGTCAATACCATCCCCAGTATGATTGCCGCAAAGGCTGAAATTGATGTGGCACAAAGCCA
>NZ_AMFQ01000016.1:0-695 GCF_000335555.1 Acinetobacter sp. WC-743
CACAGTGACCAGTACGACAATGCTAGTCTAGGCTTAGAACAAGTATGGCACTTTAGCCCTGCATGGATACCTGACCTGAATGGGGAAGATGGTGCAACGGCATCAGGCAATAGTCAGATCGAACGCTTTAACCAAAACCTTAGCAACTACTACGATGCCCAAGCCAAACAATTCACGGCAATATCGACGGTACGAGATGCACAAGTCGGCTATTACCTTGAGCTAAAAGGGCATCCTCAAATCGATCAAAAAGATTCTGCCGATCAGCAGTTCTTGATCATCTCCAAAAACTTTTATAACCAAAATAATTTACCCAAAGACCTCAACGAACAAATCAATCGTTTAGTTGAACACAGCCATTGGCAGCTCACAGTATCCCCACAAACAACAGTGAAGAACGCCAAGCCAATCAGCTGATCTTACAACGCAGAAACATCAGTACGGCACCAGAATACAACCCACTCAAACACCGTCCAGTAGCTCACCCACAACGCGCCAAAGTGGTTGGTCCAAGTGGAGAAGAAATCCATGTAGATGAATGGGGACGCATCAAGGTTCGCTTCCTCTTTACCCGCAATGAAGACCACAGCCATGATGGTGGTGCAGGCTCGAATGACAATGATACCGACTCAGCTTGGGTTGATGTATTGACGCCATGGGCAGGCGAAGGTTATGGAGCTCGCTTCCTACCGAGG
>NZ_AMFQ01000017.1:0-12347 GCF_000335555.1 Acinetobacter sp. WC-743
TTTGGACAACCGAACTCTATTTTTAAACGTTTTAATCGCTGGTCAAGTAGTGGTAAGTTACTCACTATATTCAAATTATTATCACTGAATACCGATATGGAATGGCTATTCATCGATGGTTCCCATATTCGTGCTCATCAACATTCTGCGGGTATTGCTGATCAGGCAATCTCTAAAAGTGCAGGAGGAAACTCCTCCAAAATACATTTAGTTGTAGATTCAAATGGGAATCCTATTGATTTCATTATTACTGATGGAACCACACATGATGTTAAGGTCGCACCTGATTTAATTTCAAAAATCGATTTAAATGAGGCAGAGATTGTATGTGCAGATAAAGGTTACGATTCAGAGCCATTAAGACAGCAGATTAGAGCAACTGGAACAAAAGCAAATATACCTAAAAAATCCAATAGCCAATCAAACAATGACCATATGGATTGGTATTTATATAAAATCAGGCATTTAGTAGAAAATATGTTTTGTAGGTTAAAGCAATTTAGAGGGATAGCCACTCGATACGACAAGTTAAAACGGAACTATGAAAGTTCTGTTGCATTAGCTTGTATATTTTTATGGCTCCCCTTGTAGGTTAAATTATGAACTCTAAATGTCAACAGACCCTAATTGAAAGTATATTTTATAACTAAACTTTTTTTCCACGGTATCAGCCAATACCAAAGACATAAAAAATACAGAAAAAGCAGTAAAAAAAGGAAACCCTAGTACCCATAAAACCTCAAAGCCTTTGATAAAACCAATTGCCCATAAACAAAGATTGGCAATAATCAGACAAAATATAAATACTTTTTTTGGTTGTTCTAATAATTTATAGAATAATTCAGCCATCATCTTTCTACCTATTTTTTGCAAAAACATCCAAAGAGATTTTTAGTTTCAAAAACCTGTTAAACCGTCTGAGCAATATCAATAAATGCTTGCGCAATTGGACTGATTTGCTTTTTATTTTTTACAGCCAAACCTATAGATCGCTTAACATTTGGAGACAACGGCATCTTTTGTACATTTGGAAAAAGAGTCATCAAATCCTTATTTAGCGCCATATCTGCAACAATTGATACACCAGCATTATTATTCACCATATTAATAATGGTTAAAATTTGAGAAAAATAGCTTTTAATCTTTGGACTTAAATTTGCTTTTCTAAACATTTCAGTCACGTGATTCTGACTCCCCGCAGAGGTCATTAAAAAAGGATATTCAACCAGTTGATTTAATCTCACCGCACTGTGTTGAGCCAATGGATTTGAATTTGGAATGAGGGCAATAAAAATATCTTCAATTACTGGAAAAGTATCAAAACGTTCTTCAGGCAATACCACAAAACCCACATCAATTGTACGATCATGAATCCATTGTGAAATATCTTTGTCAGTTCCCTCTTTGATAAACACTTCAATATTTGGAAACTGCAAACTAAATTTCTCTAATATTAAGGGAATGAGTACATTAGAAGAAGATGCACCGAATGATCCAATTCTTAATGTTCCTGAATGAAAACCATGTATGTCAGAGATTTCTTGTTTTAAAAGATTAGATGTATTTAGAATTTCTTTGGCATGAACTAAAAGCCTAATCCCTACTTCAGTCAGCTCAACTTCATTATGATTGCGATAAAAAAGTGTTACAGCCCACTCTTGCTCCAAACCTTTAATTGCATGTGATATTGCAGACTGAGTGATTTGCAAGCGTTGTGCTGCCACTGTAAAGCTTTTTTGTTCAGCCAGCATGGCAAAGATGCTGAGTTGGGTAAATGTCATGGCTACTCTATCCATGAGTAAAAACTCATTTTACCATGAATCGACATAAGTCATATTCTTTATCTAAAGTTACATAAGTCACGCCTAAACTGATATCTAAATCACTTGTTCGGCTAATTTTGTATAGAGCATTCAGCATGTTGCAAATGATTCAAATTCTGTTTCCATCCATTGCATTAATTGGTTTAGGTTTTTATCTATTCCAATCTGGCACACTTGATGAAAAATTCTGGAATGGTGCAGAAAAGCTCAATTACTATATTTTATTTCCAGCCTTGTTATTTAGCTCTCTTGCCAATGCAGATATGAATATTGGACATCTGCACAGTATTTTAGCTATGATTTTTTTAATAATGGCGCTGATCGTCGTCGCTGTCTATTTATTTGCAAAATTGAATCATACCCCTGTGGCACAAATTGGAGTGTATATACAGAGTTTGATTCGTTTTAATACCTATTTGGGTTTATCCATTGCGACAAGTTTAGATAATCCTGAAATCAAAAGCATTTTGGTCAATATTCTTGCGATTGCCATACCTGCGGTCAATGTCATTTCTATCCTTTCTTTAAGTTCTAAAAATCAATTAAATATCAAAGCGATTTTTTTCTCCCTGATCAAAAATCCACTGATTAGCTCATGTATTCTTGGTATTGTATTTAACTTACTGCATATCCCGATTTGGTCAGGGTTTGCGAATTTACTCAGCGCTTTTTCCAGCAGTAGTCTCATGCTAGGACTGTTATGTGTTGGAACAGCAATACAATTTACAACGCTCAAATATTATCTGAAAAAATCGTTCATCATTAGCCTAATCAGATTATTGGTTATTCCACTACTAGCATTTATCATGATGCAATTATTTGCATTTAATGCTTCAGCAGTCATTGCCATTATGATCTTCTTTTCGATTCCAACGGCATCATCTGCTTATATTTTAACAAAATTATTAAATGGTGATTATCAACTGATGGCTGCAACCATCAGTATGCAAACGGTATTGTCTGTATTTAGTTTGGCGTTAATTTTGAGTTTATTGCAGTATTTTTATCATTAGCAGTTGAACAACAGGTTCTGAGTTTGATCTACTCAATATGAAAAAAGAACTTCTAACTTGTACAAAATATTTTAAAGCCTACTCAATTACCAATAAAAAGTGCTGTGGTTAATTACAGCACTTTTAGCAAAAAACGAAACGATTTAATTTCTTTATTGAAGTGATTAATTGATGAAATATTAAATATTTAGTCCAAATGATAAGCTTATTGTTGATTCAATTCCATTTCAACAAAATGGAGATGATCGACACCCCAAAACATTTCTTTACCTACAAACCATGTAGGTGCACCAAACACACCGCGTTCGATTGCCTCTTCAGTGATTTGCTTCAGTTGCATTTTAACTTGATCATCAGATAGCCATATTTGCACCTGTTCAGCACTAAAGCCAAGAGATTCAATCAAATTCATTAATACATCAATATCATTTAAATTTTGTGGATGCCCAAACATCGCATCAAATAAAGCATTCAGTACTGTCAAAAAACATTCAGGGCGATAAAGCTGGACCGCAGTAATTATGCGCATCAAATTCAGCGTATTGATTGGAAAATATGGGTTCATGTGTATTGAAATATCCCAGAGATTTGACCACCGTTGCATATCAACCATCGAATAACGTGCTTTGGCAGGCACAGTCATGGGGCTACTATTTCCTGTCGCTTTAAATACGCCACCGAGTAATATCGGTTTCCATACAATCTGTGCTTGATGTAGCTTTGCAATTTTTTGAATCTGATAAAAACCAAGATAGCTGTATGGGCTTCCTAGATCAAAGTAAAATTCAATCTGTTTCATGTTCTATCATCCTGTAGCCTACTCGGCTTATTATTTTAAAAATCCCTTGATCAAACTTTCTTCTAGAAAGTGACTTACCACTTCTCAATCCAAGGTCTTAAATCCAATTCATGTGTCCATGAATCTCGTGGTTGCTGAGCAATATGCCAATAATTCTCAGCGATATGTTCAGGATTTAAAATACCATCTTGATCTTTCTTTTCATAAATGTGTGGAAAAGAATTTTTGATAAAATCGGTATCAATTGCACCGTCTACAACAACATGCGCCACATGAATATTTTGTGGACCAAGTTCACGAGCCATACTTTGTGCAAGCGCTCGAAGTGCATGCTTTGCCCCAGCAAATGCAGAAAAATATGCAGCGCCACGCAAACCTGCTGTTGCGCCAGTAAATATAATGGTTCCCTGTTGTCGTGTAACCATACGCTTTGCAACTTCACGTCCAGTTAAAAAAGCAGCAAAACATGCCATTTCCCAAATTTTAAAATATTTACGTGCTGTTTCTTCAAGAATACTACAAGGTACATTTGCACCAATATTAAAAACCAACACCTCGATTTGCCCTATATTATTTTCAATATCCTCAATCAATTGAACAACCTGTTCTTCCTTTCGTGCATCTGAAGCAAAACCATAGGCTCGCCCACCTGCTCCCTCGATCTCATCGATCAGCGGTTGTAACTTTTCCGCATTACGACGGGTCATACAACTGATATAACCGCCCCGAGCAAAGCGCTTAGCAATCGCACCTCCTGTTGCATCTCCAGCACCAATGACTAGCGCGACTTTATTACTTTGTCCTTGACTATGACCTTGCATAATATCATCCTTTTACATAACGATCGTTATTATAACGATTACTATGTTATAGTTTTAAAACAAGGTCAAGAAAAGATTGATGAAAAACTATGCGCTACCAATCCGGCTATAAAGCAGAAAAAAGAAAGCAACTTCTTGAAATTAGTGGACAACTCGCTAAAAAGAATGGCTTTGCCGTAACTGGTATAGATGGATTCATGAAAGCTGCAGGCGTAACAAGCGGCGCGTTCTATTCACATTTCTCATCCAAACAGGATTTATTTAAAGCACTTGTTGAAAATGAACTGAAAGACAGTATCGAAAAATGGGAAAATAACCCTTATGACCAAGCAGAACAATGGCTAGAGTTCGAATTGAATCGATATCTCACAGTTTCACATGTTGAACACGCTGAGTATGGATGTATTTTACCTGCCTTAGCCACTGAAATTTCCCGTTCAGATCTAGAAATTAAACAACTCTATCAAAAAGAATTACAGCGTGGACATGCGCTATTTTCTAAACATTTAGGCAGTGAAGAAAAAGCTTGGAGCGTTTTATGTCAATTGGTGGGTGCGATTCTAATGGCGCGCAGTATCGCTGATGAAAGCATTAAATTGATCATTTTAGAGTCGAGTAAAAAAGCGATACAGGCAATGTTATAAATTACAGCATAAACCACGTGTTCAACGAAGTATAAACTGGTATAAATAGCGATAACCTTATTCTATCCACTGTCAAATTATGGCTACCTCTAATACAACGCTTCCCAAAACGATCTATGCCATCCAACATTTAGCGTTTGAAGATATGGGAACACTCGAAGATACTTTTTATGAACTCGGCTATCGTGTTCGCTACTTTGAAGCGGGTGTAGATAATTTAAAACCTGCACTTGAGTTTGAAGGACTGACCATTATTTTAGGTGGACCGATTGGGGTTTATGAGACCGAAGACTACCCATTCCTAAATGATGAAATTAAATATCTTGAGCAGCGTATCGCTAAAAATCTCCCAACTATAGGGATTTGTTTAGGTGCTCAGTTAATTGCGCATGCCTTGGGCGCAAAAGTTTATCCAGGACATCAAAAAGAAATTGGTTGGAGTAAATTAAGACTCAGTTTGGTAAAAAACAATCCTTTATTACCTCTAGCCAATCACGAAGTTTTACACTGGCATGGGGATAGTTTTGACTTACCTGTGACTGCTGAATTACTCGCAAGCTCATCGATTTATACCAATCAAGCTTTCAGAGTAGGACAAAATATTCTCGCCTTACAATTTCATCTAGAAGTTGCAGCGGAGTATATGGAAAAGTGGTTGATTGGTCATACAAGTGAACTTCGTCAAGCGGGTTTAAATATTCCGCAATTGCGAGCAGATAATGAAAAATATGCCCCACAATTAGAATTACAAGCACCACTTGTTATTGAACATTATCTCAAAAACTTTGATCAATAGTTTTGCTTTGAAGGTTTGGCAAATATTAAGATCAACAATATTTGCCTCAAATGAATGATTATGATCGATCAATATCAAAATCGTTGATCTTCTATTAGCGCATAGAATGTCTAATTTATGCATAATAGATAACATATTAAATACATTGGGTTGAGGTGATCGTTTTATAATTTATACTTCATAACTTATATCCATCTTGCAATGAAAAAAATACTGATTGGAGCATCTTTGCTCACAACCTTGCTAGTTTCAGCTTGTTCAACACCTGAAGTGAAAACACCAGAACCACAATCGCTTGGTATGGCGAATCCTGCCAGTGTTTATTGTAATAAAGTTGGCGGCACATCAATCGTGAAGAAAGATTCTCGTGGCAATGAAGTTGGATATTGTCGTTTAGCAGATGGCAAAGTCGTCGAGGAATGGGAGTTATTTAGAAGTGCTCAGCAAGAAGATTCAAAAGCGCAGCCATAATAAACTTTAAATGAATGCCTCATGTTTTATTGCCATTACAATATCTTATTGTAATGGCTTTATTTTTTCATATTCCTATAAAATTTCAGTTTTGATAAGCTCAACGAGCAAATCAAATTTTTGAAAGAATTCAAAAATATAATTTTCAACGGAATTTTGCTTTTATACTTCTTCAATATAACAAAAGTGCTAGAAAATATATAATTTTTAACGATTGTAGAATGTAAAAAACTCTTACGCAAAAACATAAGCTTAAATAAAAGAACTATTCACTGCTCAAATAAACTTACAAATTTTGCGTTGTTTTTAGTTGAGATACCACGTAAATCCATTGAAATAGTAGATTTAATGAGTTTATTCATATGCACTTAACATCTTTCATTTAGATTTCATTAGATTTAAGATTAATGTAAAATATTGTTATTGATTATCATTATCAGTTAAACCTTATTCTACTTATCCAGCGAGGAATGTCTCATGAGCAGTATTGTACTCAAAGTTATTTTAATCATATCTTTTATTATTGCCTTACTCGGTATCCTAGCTGGACTTTACTTGTCTGATCTCATCATATTATCTGTTGGGATTCTAGCGATTGTAGCAACACTGTTAGCATTTCTTGAATTGAGGAAAAATCGCTACAACCCTTTTCATTAAAGGTTCAATAGATGCATTCAATAAAAATAATTTTATTTCTCGCCTTCCCTCCTTTTGCCAAGGTTTAAAAAAACCACTTGAAAGTGGTTTTAATTGTGGATCATTTGCTTGCCTGCGCATAACGATCACTGACTTTTTTCCAATTCACAACTGTCCAAAATGCTTTAGTATAATCTGCTCTACGATTTTGATATTTTAAATAATAAGCATGTTCCCATACATCCAATCCCAATAACGGTGTCCCTTTTACTTCTGCAACATCCATCAAAGGATTATCTTGGTTGGGTGTTGAACTCACTGCCAATTTGCCATTCGGTTGCACGATCAACCAAGCCCACCCTGAACCAAATCGACCGGTTGCAGCCTCATTAAATTTTGTCTGAAAATTTTCAAATGAACCGAAATCTTTTTTAATTTGTTTTAATAATTTCGTTGAAGGTTTTCCTGAAGATGCTGTTGGAGATAAGCTTTCCCAAAAAAATGCATGATTAAAATGTCCACCACCATTGTTACGCACTGCTGTATTGTATTTTGAAATTTGTGCTTGAACCGCTTCTATACTGAGCTGATCTAGATCAGGATAATTCTTAATTTGCGCATTTAAATTATCAACATAGGCTTTGTGATGTTTACCATAATGAACTTCCATTGTCGTTGCATCTATTGCGGGTTCCAATGCGTTAACACTATATGGTAAAGGTGCTTGCTTAAAGTCGGCATTTGCTGAGAAACTGAATCCCATAGTCATTGCCAGCACTGCAATTTTTAACTTCATGTTCATTGGATTAAAACCTTAAATGATAATTAAAATCATTTACAAAATATAATCCTTTCCGATACATGTCAAATCGAAATGCCATTTCTCGATCAAAACAAATTTTAATGATTCATGGTGATGACCAAAGTTAAATTAAAACGCCCTCTTTCACCTATGCTTTATAATTGATTCCATAGTGACATTACGCCATATAAATGAGCGATTCCCATTACAAAACAAATGCCTGATGAAATAAGCCAAAACTTCATCGAATTTTCAGGAAAATAGGGTTTCAATAAGGAAAACCCCAAAGCACGGATGATTAATACAATTGAAACTGCCATTAATATCCATTTCGTGAATGGGAGTAGAGCCACTACCCCAGCACCAGAAAGTGCAAAAATAGACCATGAAAAAAGAATGAGCGCAATCAAAATGGTCACCAAAATTGGTTGAATTTTACCCGCTTCAAATTCACCTGCTAGACGTTCACCTGCCCCTAAAAATCGAAAGGCTGAACCACCGATAGCAAGACAAGCCAAATGTGCGATTGCAGCTGCAGCATCAAATAATGCAGCAATGATTAGAATGCCATTTGCTGTAGTGAACATTGAGAATCTTCCTTATCACTTTTAATTGATTTAAAAAATGATGAATAAAAAACAAGGCTAAAAATCAAACATTACACTTTTTATTTAAAAATAGATATTGCCATAACAATCTAATCCATAATCCAGAAATTCATCTAACATCTTAAAAAAAAGAAAAACAGTACATTTAAAAATTTGTTTTCATTTGATGCCAAGCACCAACAACAATGTGCATAATCGATAAGAATCTTCAGCTTATCCCAAGCTTTAGCTTTTTTTTCCTGTATGAATAAGCCTTTTAAAGATTAAAATAAACCATAAGCTTTATAAAGCTACAGCATATTTCTTAAAACAGGCGAAGTATCAAAATCCAATCGAGTTGTCATAAGTATTCTTTTGATTCGGCAGCGATTTAGCTAAAAGTTCTTTGCACAAAAAATAATCCCCAAAGAGATTGATTAACGACAGCTGATGATATAAATGTTGCATTAAAAAAAAACCAACTTGCTAAAGTTGGTATGCGCAATATCTTATTTTAGTGATGAGATATTATAAATATGCAAGTCCATTGCGCCATGCCATATTAGCCTAATTCGTGTATGAAGAATAATTATAAAAATTCAGCCAAAAATGAAAATAATTCATTCGGTTATTTGAACCGCTATTGATTATCTACTGACTTGATCGATAATAAGCTTGCTTAGAGCGTTCCTGAAATAAGATGCTTTAGAATAAAAAATTTTTTTATGCTCTATAACTACAGCTCATTCATATGAATAGAATGATCAAAACTACATTATTGGAATAGTTTCAAATCTTGTACTTATAATTGACCTTAAAAAGTGATGTATAAATTGTTGAGCCCAAACCTTCAAAAACGACAGGAACAGTGCTGATTTTTAATAGGGTATTTTGGCTAATATTAAATATTGTTTTATTGAAAATAATCAGACCACTTAATCGACAAATCAAAAAAAAAGCTTACATTGATTTTTGTCAATGTAAGCCAGTTTTGATAATTACTTGCTTGCTGGAACAGAAGCTTCAGTCGTAATGTTCACAGTGATTTTATCACCCACATTTGGCACATATGCACCTACACCAAATGCTGAACGATTAAACGAAGTTGTTGCATTAAAACCAATAGACTGTGCTTTGGTCATTGGATGCACACCTTGTTTATTTAAAACAGCATCTAAAACAACAGGTTTAGTCACATCTTTCACAGTAAGATTACCTGTGATTTTGTATTTATTTTTACCTAAAGCTTGTACTTTGGTACTTTTAAAAGTGATGTTTGGATATTTTTCAGCATCAAAAAAATCAGGAGTTTTTAAATGTTCATCCAAAGCTTTTACATTGGTATTTAAGCTTGCCAATGGAATGGTCACGTTGACAGATGAGTCAGCAGGTTTTGCATTATCAACAGAAATTGTGCCTTGAATGTCGCTAAAATTTGCTGAAGGAGTTGAAAAACCAAAGTGATTCCAAGTAAAAACTGTCGCTGTGTGCGTTGGATCAATTTTATAATCAACTGGTTTTGCAACACTAAAAGTTGCAACTGAAGCTACCGCCAAACTTAATGTTAATGCTTTAAAGTTCATATTGTTAATCTCGCTATCGAATGACTATTATTCTATACGCTTCCAACACAAATTCACTGTTATTGATAATACGATATGTTGCATATATGCAACGATTCAAATTGCTATCTTATGATGCATAACTTTGAACCTTATCTACCCATACAATGCTTTGTTTTATAGACATTTAATGAAAAATTGGCATTTCAAATGATCAGAAATCCACACTTCGTTTGAGTACATGGAATCAAGAATGAAATAAATTTCACTAGATCATCAAGTGAAAATTTTATATTTATAGAACATGTCTTTTATGTGATGAATAATTTTATGGTAAACATTGCTCAAGCTCAAAGTACGCAAATCCCTTATCAGGTCACATTAACCAATCCTCAAGGACATATCTGGTATGCCGATGAGCCAAACGACAAGGGAGGACAAGATACTGCACCAAATCCTATTCAAATTCTTTTATCTGCTTTAGGTGCATGTACAGTCATCACATTGGAAATGTATGCCAAGCATAAAGGATTGAAAATTGAACATGTGCAACTTGATTTAGCATTAAATCCAGAAGATGAACCAGAAGCTGGGCAAAACATTATTACGCGAACAATTCAACTGAAAGGCGATTTCACTGAAGAACAACACAAACGCCTACTCAAAGTTGCAGAAAGTTGCCCTGTTCATAAACTATTAACCTCAAATATTCAGATTCAGACTGAGCTAGATCTGAGCTAGTACAATTTAGATTTATTTATATTCATCTATATCAATCAAAAGCCCCTTTCGGGGCTAAAATAAAATATAAATATTAGCAACTTAAATGCCAATAATACAAATTTGTTGCAATAATTATTTTTTTATATTGAATTTGAAAATATTTAAAATTTATCAATTATTGTGATTTTCACAACAAAAGTGTTATTCAATCATTGAGGAAAACACAATAACAAAAAAGGCATGGTCAAAATGACCACACCCTCTTAACCTTTTGATCAATTCTAAATAGTAAAATGCATGGGTTTCCCTAATTGATCAACCATTAAAACTACAATTACTTTAACTTTAGACACGCATTTATTTTCAACCAATATTTGATTAATGGTATTTTTTACTTTTTCCTCAGCTTGAGCTCGTTTAGCTGAATTAAGCCCAGTAAGATCAAACTCACCAGAAAATACAGTTTCAACATCAGTATATTTTACCCATGATGGACTTTTGATATTCGCTATTTTTCGTCTAATGTCATCAGCATCATTTTTATATGCTGGGTTTTTCGGTGAAACTGTGTAACTAAATAGAAAATCATGTGTTGCCATTTTTATACCTATAAGAATTATTAAGAAGTAAAAACTTATAGCATTTAAATAACTCAAAATATCTGCAATCTAATCAAGAATTATATGCAAAGTGCGACAAGGTGTGAATTTATCGTAAACTTTCTGACTCATTACATGGTAATACTCCCATTTTTAATTGATTTTATAAGTAGAAAGGCAAAGTCCTTATCATTGTTTAAATTTAGGTGGTTTACCATTAACTGACATATGTGGTCGTTCATGATTATAAAAGTGTTGCCATATCGTTGTATAGTCTTCAACTTCTTCAAGCTCTCGAAATAAATATTGATTCAAACATTCATATCTAACCGTCCTGTTGAAGCGTTCAACATAAGCATTCTGTTGTGGATGACCAGGTTGGGTAAATACATGCTCAATTCCATGTTGAGTACACCATGCTTGCATTAAATCACTAACATACTTGGGTCCATTATCACTACGGATACGCTTTGGCTTACCTCGCCATGCAATTAATTGGTCTAATCCCCTCAGCACTCGTTGAGCTGGCAAAGAAAAATCAATCAATATATCCAATGCCTCACGGTTATAATCATCAATAACATTGTGAATTCGGTAACTGCGACCATCACTCAGTTGGTCATGCATAAAGTCCATTGACCACGATTCATTTGGTGTTGATGGTACTGTAAGCGGTTTAGGCTTTATTCGCTGAATGCGTTTGTTTGGTTTAATTCGTAGGTTAAGCTCAAGCTCCTTATAAATTCGATAAACACATTTGTGGTTCCATGAGTAGCCTTTGACATTACGTAGGTACAAGAAGCAAAGCTGAAAGCCCCAAGTCTTATTCTCATTGGTAAGCTTCAGTAGCCAGTCTGCAATCATCTTATTTTGCTCATCTAATTGAGCTTTATAACGATAACAGGTTTGACTAAGTTGAAAGATGAAGCAAGCTTTACTCACTGAAATCTTGAATTGTTTAACGGCTCGCTGAGCAAGAGATTTACGTTGTACAGGCTTTATAACTTCTTTGACAGTGCATCCTGAAGAATATCTGCTTTAAGGCGTTCGTCAGCATACATACGTTTCAGA
>NZ_AMFQ01000018.1:0-92151 GCF_000335555.1 Acinetobacter sp. WC-743
TGATCATTAAGAGAATATGAAGAACAACTTGTGTGGATTTTTACTGATTGATTGATCGAAATATTATCATTGATTGTTGGTTTAAATTACTCGAAGTTTATTTGAGAGAATTTGTCAGTAATTGATGAGCCAGAATTGTGACCTTAAGTCACTAATGATTTTAACTGAAGAGTTTGATCATGGCTCAGATTGAACGCTGGCGGCAGGCTTAACACATGCAAGTCGAGCGGGGGAGATTGCTTCGGTAATTGACCTAGCGGCGGACGGGTGAGTAATACTTAGGAATCTGCCTATTAATGGGGGACAACATCTCGAAAGGGATGCTAATACCGCATACGCCCTACGGGGGAAAGCAGGGGATCACTTGTGACCTTGCGTTAATAGATGAGCCTAAGTCGGATTAGCTAGTTGGTGGGGTAAAGGCCTACCAAGGCGACGATCTGTAGCGGGTCTGAGAGGATGATCCGCCACACTGGGACTGAGACACGGCCCAGACTCCTACGGGAGGCAGCAGTGGGGAATATTGGACAATGGGGGGAACCCTGATCCAGCCATGCCGCGTGTGTGAAGAAGGCCTTATGGTTGTAAAGCACTTTAAGCGAGGAGGAGGCTCTTTTGGTTAATACCCAAGATGAGTGGACGTTACTCGCAGAATAAGCACCGGCTAACTCTGTGCCAGCAGCCGCGGTAATACAGAGGGTGCGAGCGTTAATCGGATTTACTGGGCGTAAAGCGTGCGTAGGCGGCTTTTTAAGTCGGATGTGAAATCCCCGAGCTTAACTTGGGAATTGCATTCGATACTGGGAGCTAGAGTATGGGAGAGGATGGTAGAATTCCAGGTGTAGCGGTGAAATGCGTAGAGATCTGGAGGAATACCGATGGCGAAGGCAGCCATCTGGCCTAATACTGACGCTGAGGTACGAAAGCATGGGGAGCAAACAGGATTAGATACCCTGGTAGTCCATGCCGTAAACGATGTCTACTAGCCGTTGGGGTCTTTGAGACTTTAGTGGCGCAGCTAACGCGATAAGTAGACCGCCTGGGGAGTACGGTCGCAAGACTAAAACTCAAATGAATTGACGGGGGCCCGCACAAGCGGTGGAGCATGTGGTTTAATTCGATGCAACGCGAAGAACCTTACCTGGTCTTGACATAGTAAGAACTTTCCAGAGATGGATTGGTGCCTTCGGGAACTTACATACAGGTGCTGCATGGCTGTCGTCAGCTCGTGTCGTGAGATGTTGGGTTAAGTCCCGCAACGAGCGCAACCCTTTTCCTTACTTGCCAGCATTTCGGATGGGAACTTTAAGGATACTGCCAGTGACAAACTGGAGGAAGGCGGGGACGACGTCAAGTCATCATGGCCCTTACGACCAGGGCTACACACGTGCTACAATGGTCGGTACAAAGGGTTGCTACCTAGCGATAGGATGCTAATCTCAAAAAGCCGATCGTAGTCCGGATTGGAGTCTGCAACTCGACTCCATGAAGTCGGAATCGCTAGTAATCGCGGATCAGAATGCCGCGGTGAATACGTTCCCGGGCCTTGTACACACCGCCCGTCACACCATGGGAGTTTGTTGCACCAGAAGTAGGTAGTCTAACCGTAAGGAGGACGCTTACCACGGTGTGGCCGATGACTGGGGTGAAGTCGTAACAAGGTAGCCGTAGGGGAACCTGCGGCTGGATCACCTCCTTAACGAAAGATTGACGATTGGTAAGAATCCACAACAAGTTGTTCTTCATTGATGTATCTGAGGGTCTGTAGCTCAGTTGGTTAGAGCACACGCTTGATAAGCGTGGGGTCACAAGTTCAAGTCTTGTCAGACCCACCAAGTCTACTGAACACAGAAGAGCAGATATATTAAGATCTTAAGCTGGGGACTTAGCTTAGTTGGTAGAGCGCCTGCTTTGCACGCAGGAGGTCAGGAGTTCGACTCTCCTAGTCTCCACCACTACTACGCAGTTACCTGATTAAAAAAAGATTGATTATAGAAATTAATGAACTGAAGTTTATAGAGTTTATTAACTTCTGTGATTTATCACAGTGAACTACTCGCTGACGAGGCGGTAGAGAATCATTAACAGAATATATTTGAGTTGAAATAATTGTTTAACTCGTTTTATGAAGCTTAACAAGCAATTGTTAAAGCGGAATGAAATGAGAACTAGCGATAAAACTGAATCAAGCGTTTTGGTATATGAATTAAATTGAAGCTGTACAGTGATTAAGTTCACAGGCAACAAATAGAAGTGGTTAAATCCACATTGTTGATCCTCCTTGTAGGGATTAACGACTGTTTGGGGTTGTATAGTCAAGTAATTAAGTGCATGTGGTGGATGCCTTGGCAGTCAGAGGCGATGAAAGACGTAATAGCCTGCGATAAGCTTCGGGGAGGCGGCAAATATCCTGTGATCCGGAGATTTCTGAATGGGGAAACCCACTTACCATAAGGTAGGTATCGCATGATGAATACATAGTCATGCGAGGCGAACGAGGGGAAGTGAAACATCTCAGTACCCTTAGGAAAAGAAATCAATTGAGATTCCCTCAGTAGCGGCGAGCGAACGGGGATCAGCCCATTAAGTTATATGTGTATTAGCGGAAAGCTCTGGGAAGTGCTACCGTAGAGGGTGATAGTCCCGTACACGAAAGTGCACATATAATGATGACGAGTAGGGCGAGGCACGTGAAACCTTGTCTGAATATGGGGGGACCATCCTCCAAGGCTAAATACTCCTGACTGACCGATAGTGAACCAGTACCGTGAGGGAAAGGCGAAAAGAACCCCTGTGAGGGGAGTGAAATAGATCCTGAAACCGCATGCATACAAGCAGTGGGAGCCGACTTGTTCGGTGACTGCGTACCTTTTGTATAATGGGTCAGCGACTTATATTCAGTAGCAAGGTTAACCGTATAGGGGAGCCGTAGAGAAATCGAGTCTTAATAGGGCGTTTAGTTGCTGGGTATAGACCCGAAACCGGGTGATCTATCCATGAGCAGGTTGAAGGTTGGGTAACACTAACTGGAGGACCGAACCCACTGTCGTTGAAAAGCCAGGGGATGACTTGTGGATAGGGGTGAAAGGCTAATCAAACTCGGTGATAGCTGGTTCTCCCCGAAAGCTATTTAGGTAGCGCCTCGGACGAATACCATAGGGGGTAGAGCACTGTTTCGGCTAGGGGGTCATCCCGACTTACCAAACCGATGCAAACTCCGAATACCTATGAGTACTATCCGGGAGACAGACTGCGGGTGCTAACGTCCGTAGTCAAGAGGAAAACAATCCAGACCGCCAGCTAAGGCCCCAAAATTATAGTTAAGTGGGAAACGATGTGGGAAGGCATAGACAGCTAGGAGGTTGGCTTAGAAGCAGCCACCCTTTAAAGAAAGCGTAATAGCTCACTAGTCGAGTCGGCCTGCGCGGAAGATGTAACGGGGCTAAAACTATATGCCGAAGCTGCGGATGTATACATTGTATACGTGGTAGGGGAGCGTTCTGTAAGCCGATGAAGGTGTGTTGAGAAGCATGCTGGAGGTATCAGAAGTGCGAATGCTGACGTGAGTAACGACAAAACGGGTGAAAAACCCGTTCGCTGAAAGACCAAGGGTTCCAGTCCAACGTTAATCGGGGCTGGGTGAGTCGACCCCTAAGGCGAGGCCGAGAGGCGTAGTCGATGGGAAATTGGTTAATATTCCAATACTTCTGTGTAATGCGATGAGAGGACGGAGAAAGTTAAGTCAGCCTGGCGTTGGTTGTCCAGGTGAAAGGTTGTAGGCATGCATCTTAGGCAAATCCGGGGTGCTCTATGCTGAGAACTGATAGCAAGCGAGTTTACTCGTGAAGTGGCTGATACTATGCTTCCAGGAAAAGTCTCTAAGCTTCAGTTACACAGGAATCGTACCCGAAACCGACACAGGTGGTCAGGTCGAGTAGACCAAAGCGCTTGAGAGAACTCTGCTGAAGGAACTAGGCAAAATGGTACCGTAACTTCGGGAGAAGGTACGCTGCTGACGGTGATAGGACTTGCTCCTTGAGCTATTGGCAGCCACAGAAACCAGGCCCCTGCAACTGTTTATTAAAAACATAGCACTCTGCAAACACGAAAGTGGACGTATAGGGTGTGATGCCTGCCCGGTGCTGGAAGGTTAATTGATGGGGTTAGCGTAAGCGAAGCTCTTGATCGAAGCCCCAGTAAACGGCGGCCGTAACTATAACGGTCCTAAGGTAGCGAAATTCCTTGTCGGGTAAGTTCCGACCTGCACGAATGGCATAATGATGGGGGCGCTGTCTCCAGCAGAGGCTCAGTGAAATCGAAATCGCCGTGAAGATGCGGTGTACCCGCGGCTAGACGGAAAGACCCCGTGAACCTTTACTGCAGCTTGACATTGAACTTTGATCTTACTTGTGTAGGATAGGTGGGAGGCTTAGAAGTAGCGACGCCAGTTGCTATGGAGCCATCCTTGAAATACCACCCTGGTAATATTGAGGTTCTAACTCTGTCCCGTTATCCGGGACGAGGACCATGTCTGGTGGGTAGTTTGACTGGGGCGGTCTCCTCCTAAAGAGTAACGGAGGAGTACGAAGGTGCGCTCAGCGTGGTCGGAAATCACGCGTAGAGTATAAAGGCAAAAGCGCGCTTAACTGCGAGACCCACAAGTCGAGCAGGTACGAAAGTAGGTCTTAGTGATCCGGTGGTTCTGTATGGAAGGGCCATCGCTCAACGGATAAAAGGTACTCTGGGGATAACAGGCTGATACCGCCCAAGAGTTCATATCGACGGCGGTGTTTGGCACCTCGATGTCGGCTCATCTCATCCTGGGGCTGAAGCAGGTCCCAAGGGTATGGCTGTTCGCCATTTAAAGAGGTACGCGAGCTGGGTTTAGAACGTCGTGAGACAGTTCGGTCCCTATCTACCGTGGGCGTTGGAAATTTGAGAGGATCTGCTCCTAGTACGAGAGGACCAGAGTGGACGAACCTCTGGTGTACCGGTTGTGACGCCAGTCGCATCGCCGGGTAGCTATGTTCGGAAGGGATAACCGCTGAAAGCATCTAAGCGGGAAGCCTACCTCAAGATAAGATTTCCCTAGGACTTTATGTCCTCTAAAGAGCCGTTGAAGACTACGACGTTGATAGGTTGGATGTGGAAGTGCGGTGACGCATGAAGCTGACCAATACTAATTGCTCGTGAGGCTTGACTATACAACACCCAAGCAGTTGTATTGAAGCATCATTTGATTCATAAAAGATCAAAGAAACTTGATTTAGTTGTAAAGCTAGTTACATGAGCGAGGAATAAACAAACATTAATTATGTTTGTCCGAGCGCAAGACATAAAGCTATGCTTTATGTTAAAATCAACTCAAATGTTCTTCTGTTAAACTCATTTGGAACAAAGTAAGGCATACCCATAAGACCCGAAAAAGTCCATAACAGTTTGCTGGCGACAATAGCAAGAGTGAACCACCTGATCCCTTCCCGAACTCAGAAGTGAAACCTCTTAGCGCTGATGGTAGTGTGGGGTTACCCATGTGAGAGTAAGTCATCGCCAGCTTTTAATTCTTAAAACACCCTCAACTAAAATGTTGAGGGTGTTTTTTTATGCGTAAAGAAAAGTGAAAAAGTCCCATAAAAGAATAATATAACTTGAGTTCAATGTAATCATATATTTAACTTATTGAAAATAATAAAGCTCTGCAGAGCCTTATAGAAGTAGTCCTGCCTCAAACAGTTGCGGATGACGTTTCCGAGTATCATGTTTTATCAAGATTTTTATATCGAACTCAGGTTAATATAGGATGAAAATGATAAGTCTGTGAGGGTTTACTTCCTATAGCACAGAAAATTAACATCTAATGCAAATAGTTTGATTACAATAGCCGAATACAAAGTATCAGGTGATCTTATGAAACTGAACTCATTCTCTCCCATTTCTAATGATGATGAAGAACTTTATCTTCCTGAACTGGTGTTTGCTGCTTCACTTGGCGATATTGAACAAGTCGAACAGCTTTTATCACAAGGGATTGATGCCAATCAAATGGATGAAGAAGGTTATAGTGCATTACACGCTGCTGCTGAAAATGATCATTTAGAAATTGTAAAGTTATTAGTGAGTCAGGGTGCAGATGTCCACTATAAAGCACAGTATACTGCTTTAGAGTTGGCAGAAATGGCTGGAAATAAACAAGTAGTGGCGTACTTAATACACTTTTAAATAAAATAAGCTGATAAAAAAGAAAACCCCATCATCCTGATGGGGTTTTCTTCGTATTGGTGTGTTAGATCTGACTCCTGTCGAATCTCACGTTCCTGATGCTCAGACACTTGGTTATTGTTGTTTTGTCTGGGAAACTTCCTGTTCCCTATGAGCATAGAATATAAAATTGATCACTAATCGTATAGATGACAATCGCTGTGATTGTTGTAAGCAATTTCCTACAACAATAAACTTTTCATTAATTGACCTCAATATTATTTGCCATAAGACCTTTACCTTGTGCTTCTGCAATTAAGCGTTCAGCAGATTCACGGTTTTTACGTAGCCCAGGCATTCGAAATTCAGTATGACCATAGTCATGAATTCTTGTCCAGCGACCACCCCAGGTTAAACCTACGGATTCAGCGACAACACCATACAGTTGATAACCTTTCCAAGCCCATGGATCACGTTCAGAAATCACTACTTTGCCATCACGTTTAAAGGCTACATCAGCAGCTAAACCAAATTGATGATAACTTTGATACGCTTTTGCTAAAGTGGTTGCTGTATTGCCTGATAAACGTGTTTGACGTTCAGGGCTACGATAACCTTCTAAAAGAACCATTTCATAACCGTGACGTTCTTTCATGATTTTAAAGACCATCAGCAAACGTTGCTTATAACTTGGATGCATTTTGTCCCATTTACGGTCAACCATTGCCGTATCAAAACTGCTTCTCTGGTCCCCAACTCCTTCGTTATCAATCGCTGATGGATTTACACTTGGGAATTGATGATTTGGAAGTGGATTTTCTCTCTCTAGGATTTGAGCTTGCACAATTGCGGCATCAATTAAGCTGTCATCAACAGCAGGCGGAGGGCTTAAGACCTCACCATTAAGCAATGCATAGATTTGTGGATCTGTCTGTCTTAAGTATTCTGCTTCTACTTTTGTCGGGTCAATGGGTCGAGTAAAGGCAAAAACTAAAATACTGGAAAGCAGAAAAAAACCTGCAATCAAAATCCACCATTGTTGTAAATGCCAATGGGTCTGAGTTTGATGTGCAGAAGCTGCTTGGTTCATTTGCTCTGCGAAATGTTTTGCAGAGGCTAGTTTTTTCTTACCCTGTGGTAGCAGTGCTTTTAAATAGTCTAAAGTTTTGTTTCTGATCTCATAAGACATTAAAAAAGTAAGACCAATCACCAAAAAGAGAAAACAAATAACAACAAACAAAATCATGGTTTGTTTTCTATCTCTTTTCTTTCTATGGTCATTTTGACAGTCGCTTCAGGAGAGATCTCTTGAACTTCTTCCTTTTTCGCTGGAGCTTCTTTTTCAGCTGCTTTTGCCTCAACTTTCGGTTTGGCTGTTGCAGCGGCTACAGGTTTTGCAGGTACAACTGGTGGTTTAGATGCTACTGCAGGAGCAGGCTTCACTTCTGGTTTGAGCATTTGTTCAAATGGTGAGCCGCTCTTTGGAACTGGTTGAGGTGCAGGCTTATTTTCATGTTTGAAAATTTGATTAAAGTCTTTCTCATTAATATGTTGTTTATAAGCACCAGCGCTTTCATCATGTTGATTGTTTGTAGCTTCTTCAGTATGCGCTTGTACATCTTGTTCTTGTACAGCGGATGTTGTTTCAACTGAGTCAGTTACAGTTTCAGGCTGGTTAAAATTGATAAAAATAAAGAAAAAGATCGCTGAAAGGATGATCCCGGTTAATAAGCCAAGTAAAAAGATTGATGATTTTCCCCAAGTTTTTTTAACAGGCTTACTTTGTAATATACGAATAGATGTTTGCTTTTCTTGTGTCATAATTTTACCGTCAAGGCAATAGAATCGTGATATGCGCTTGTTCTGCTGGCGCTGCAATTACATTATTAAATTTTGCAAGCGAAGCATCTTCATTCTTATTCAACATAATTTTTAATCCTGCAAAAGCAAGCACTGCAAATAACAACAGGAAAATTAGAATCCAAACAAAAGGTAATTCTCGATGAATAATATTTTTGATCTGATCAGGTAGCGCAGCAAAAGGTGAAAAAGCAGCTTTTTTACCTTTTAAGTAATCAATTTCATCACCGACTCGTGCGACTAAGTGATTTAAACTCTCAATAGATTCAATACGATACTTACCTTGAAAACCGAGCAATAAGCAATAATGATAAACTTCGAGTGACGCGAGTCTTTCTTTACCACGGGCACGAATCAGCTCTAAAAACTCAAAAAAACGATAACCCGCCAGTTGTGAACCGAACAGGGTCAACTGTAATGGGCTGATTAACCAATGATTTTGTAGATTGAAAAAAGAAGGATCTTGTTGGGTAACAATCGTTTCATCAAGTAAAGCGCAATAGGCATACTTTGCGTCTTGAATATCTTCTGCTGAAAACTGTAGTTTCTTGGCTTGATGTTCGAAGCGATTGAGTAAATCTAAAATCTTCTCTTTAAAGCGATCAGCATTTTCAGGAACGTACTGATTTCTTAATAAAAAGACGATATAAAAACCGTCGTGCAAAAGATCAACCAAATTGGTTGCTTGTGTATTTTTAGTCGGTTGAGGTAAAGAACCTGCCCCAATTTGTCCATCATCAAACAGTGAAGGGGCGATATTATTGTTCTGACTCATTTGCTCATCCTCTTAACCGTTCATCACTGCGATCAGCTCAATACTGATATCTTGGAAACCTGCTGGTACATAAATACAAATGGTTTCAGAATCAAGCATACGCTGATACATCTCGTGGTGTGGCTCAATTTCAAAATAGCTCACCCCTGATCGTACTGGAATGGCCGTTGGAATTTGTACCAAATGATGAATTGGAATTGCAGGAAGTGCTGCAACAACACGTTGTTCTACATCTACCGTATTACCAACTTTGAAACGTAAAGGTACGATTTGAATCAATTCGTGTGTCTGCATCATACCACTTGAGACTGCGATATAAAGTCTTGATTCTTTAGTAATTTTATCGGTTTCTAAGCTACCGACCCAATACGATGGACGAATTTCTTTCAATGCGATACTGATATAACGACTTGAAATAATCGTATCTAACAGTTCACGTAAGATTTTATCTAATTGAGTAAAACTATCTTGCAAGTTGTGATGTTGATATTGTGGTAAATGCTCAACTTCATATGCGGTAGAGAAGGTGAGCAATGAACCTGTTAAACGTAACAACTCAAAGAACAATTTCTCAGGATGAATCTGAGGATTTTGCAAAAGATGGTTTAATGTTGCATGAGCAGTATTGAGTGCATTCACCAACCAGAAAGACACAATATCTCCCGATCTAAATTCGATCAGTTTCTGTTCATTTTCACGGTTATTGGTTTGAATCATTTTGATTTTGGCACGAACAACATTTAAAGTTCGTTTCAAATTCGCCAACAGGGTTTCATTCGACTGAATATGTAAAATTGGCGGAATATATTTTGAATCAATTTCAAAATTACCTGAACTATGACGTTTGATTTTTCCAATCGCTAAATACAAAAAGCCATCTAAATCCTGATTCGGATCAGCTTGAATATCAAAAAGTTTGAATTCAGTACGACGTCTCAAAAAAGTAATTTCAGCAGGTGTTGCATCTGTAAACAGATCATGTGTTTCATTCAAATAAGAATGATAGCGTGCAGGTTGCTTATCCTGATCATCTGAAATGTTTTTCTTATTGGGTTGTAAGATCGGCAATGCTAAATAAATGAGCATTTCACCACGCAAATTCAATTCATCCAATAAGATCGGTTGTGGCAAAAGATCTTTAGCAGGTGCTTGATATATCTCGCCATCCTGCCAAATCATATCAATGTGTTCTAAAGCCAGTACATGTGTACCCAATTGAGTTTCGTCAAAACGAAGATTTTTAATCCCATAAGGATAGGGAATAGTAGAACGAACGGTATGATTTAAACGTTGTTCTTGATAGGTATCTTGTAGTTGGAAATGCTGTGGTCTTAAAAATAAACCTTCACCCCAAAGAACTTTTTCAGCTTTAAACATATTGGATTACCACTCAGAAGATTCATTATTTTGGTTGACGCCCAGTAATTCTTGAATAGAATCAAGGGGATTATCATTTTTAATGACTTGAGTTAACCATTCGTGTAAAGGCATTTGACTCCATTTAATGGTTTTTTGCAGCATATAACTTACAGGGCTATGTGGTTCATTGGTTTGAAAATAATCAGCAATATCTTGTAAAACACGCATTGCCTGTTCACGGTTCTGTAAGTGACTTTGAGGTTGTGGCTGAAAACTTTGTGTTTGAACCACTGGAGCTGCATAGGACTCTGTAGCTGTTGCAATGGGTGTTTGAACTTGAATATCTGTATTTTCCATAGGCGCTGTATTGGTGTTGCTGCCAAAAGATTCTGCTTTATAGATTTTTTTTAGATTCATTTGAATATTTTCAAGTTGAGAATCTACATTGGCAAAACTTGGCGCTTCCAACTCCATCAAAGAATCGAGCACTTGTTTAATGATATTCCAATGCTGCAAAATTTCCTGAAATTGCTGATAATTTTGATATTGGAATGTCCGAGATGTATTGAATAAAGCTTGGTTGAATTGGTCTAATTCTAGTGATGCTTCCACACTATCAGAATCTTCAGCTTGCTTACGACGCACATTTTGCAAATGTAAAAATTTTTCGTATTGGGCAAGAGAGTAGAATGGTTGAATGTTGATGAGTGGAACATTCTTGATCAAGCCGGGTAATTGTGTAGTGAAGCCTTGTAGCAACCCGAGACGTTGATCTAAATCATCATCTTCAATTTCAGGATGGAGCTTTAACCAGAATTGCTCTAAAACGCGATGGCTCAGTTCTAGCCCTTTAATTAAACCTTCAAAACCATATAGATTTGTCCAAGCTTCGGTCAGCCAAGTCAGTAAACGGATATCCTTAGTTTTATCTGTTAATAATTGAACAGATTTTTCAGCAACAAATGACCAATCCGCTTGCTTAGGTTCAGAGATCCAATCCCCCTGATCTAATAGTGGATCATCATGTGTTCGTGCTTTTTTTATTTCATGAAACTCATTGGAAAAAGATAAATCTTCTCCACATGGATGATCATCTGAAATAGGTTTTAGTAAGGTATCTAAATTAATATCCATTCTCTATACTCGTGAATTTAAGCTTCCACAACCTTTGGCTTCTTACTCGATTTCTTCTTTGCAGATTTGGCTTGTGGATCTAAAAGGTAAATAATTTCATCATCTTTGGTGTCGATATGAATCAATTTAGGAATTTTTTGTTCTGCTAGCGCGACCAACATTTCTGTTGCTAATGCAGGTAAGACAGAAGCATTTAAAATATTGTCAACATTACGCGCACCACTATCCACCTCTGTACAACGGCTGAGAATTAACTCGATCAAATCATCGCTATATGTCACTTTGGTTTCGTATTGTTTTTCGAGTCGTGCAGTAATTTTGCCAATTTTATGTTCAATAATTCTGACCAGAAGATCATCATGTAATGGGAAATACGGCACAATCCGCATACGACCCAAAAATGCAGGTTTAAATTGTTTATATAAACTTGGTTTAAGTTGCTCGGTAAGCTCTTCAGCGCTTGGCCACTCTTCGACAGGCTGATTTAAACATGCCTGCATAATGGCGTTTGAACCTGTATTGGAAGTCAACAAAATCGTGGTATTTTTAAAATCAATAACTCGACCTTCACCGTCTTCAAGTGTTCCTTTGTCGAAAACTTGGTAGAACAATTCTTGAACATCGCTATGCGCTTTTTCAATCTCGTCCAGTAAAACAACGCTATAAGGATTACGTCTAACAGCTTCCGTTAATACACCACCTTGACCATAACCTACATACCCTGGAGGTGCACCTTTGAGAGAGGAAACAGTATGTGCTTCTTGATATTCAGACATATTGATGGTGATTAAATGCGATTCACCACCATAAAGTTCATTGGCAAGTGCTAAGGCGGTTTCCGTTTTACCGACACCACTTGGACCGACTAGCATGAAGACACCTTGTGGTTTATTCGGATCTTCTAAGCGTGCTTTCGATGTTTTAATCCCTTGAACCAGCTGATGTAATGCATAATCTTGTCCCATTACCCGTTGTTCAAGTTTTTCTTCCAAGCTGAGAATTTGTTTAATTTCATCATTGACCATTTTCCCAACAGGAATACCGGTCCAATCTGAAATAATTTCATTGATGATTTGTGCATTTACACGTTCAAAAACCAGAGGTTCTTGACCTTGCAGTTCAGCTAAGTTATTACGAAGTTTTAGGATTTCATCTTTATGTGATGCTTGTTCCGTATCGGTACCGCTTTCTAATACTTTGATTTGCTGAATTAAATCCAATTCGGCTTGCCATTGTTGTTCTGTTTCTTGAATTTCTTGCTCAAGTGTATCTAAAGATTGTTTAAGTTGTGCTAAGCGTTCTTCATGAATTGACTCATGCTTATGCTCATTTTCAATGATATTGAATTCTAAATTTAAATTATGTTGTTGAGCTTTGAGTTGATCCAATTTCACAGGTTGGGCATTTTGTGTGAGTGCAACACGTGCAGCCGCTGTATCTAATACACTAATGGCTTTATCTGGGAGTTGACGCCCACTGATATAACGGTGTGATGAATGTACAGCCGTAACAATGGCTTCATCATCAATACGTAAGTTAAAGTGATTTGCCATCACAGGAATCATGGCACGTAACATATCGATAGCCACTTCTTCAGTTGGTTCTTCAACTTTAACCACTTGGAAGCGACGACTCAAAGCGGCATCTTTTTCAAAATACTGCTTATATTCCGCCCATGTTGTTGCTGCAATTGTTCTTAATTCACCACGCGCCAATGCAGGTTTTAACAAGTTTGCTGCATCATTTTGACCTGCTTGACCACCAGCACCAATCATGGTGTGAGCTTCATCAATAAACAGGATAATTGGGTGAGCTGATTGTTGCACTTCTTGGATGACTTGTTTTAATCGGTTTTCAAACTCACCTTTGACGCTTGCACCAGCTTGTAACAAGCCCATATCTAAAGAATGCAGTTGAACATTTTTAAGCGCATCGGGAACTTGGTTTTGTGAAATTTTAAGTGCTAGACCTTCAACTACAGCAGTTTTACCGACACCAGGCTCACCTGTTAAGATGGGATTGTTTTGACGACGGCGCATCAAAATATCCAGCATCAAACGGATTTCGTATTCACGACCAATAACAGGGTCTATTCCACCTTTTTGAGCCTTTTCAGTGAGGTTAATAGTGAACTGATCCAGTGCTGGCGTTTTTTTAAGTGCGGCTGAATGATCACCTGAATCTACTTCAGATTTGGCTTCTTTTTCTGTGGTATTCACGGGAACATTTTCGTTACTGTTCACGCAGATTTCCAAGAATTTATGCTTCATCATATCAATCGGGAAAAGATCAAATAAGCTTGAAGCTCGAAGGGCAATTTGATAGAGGTCCGAGGCAGTAAGTAACGCAACAAGTAAGTGTCCACTGCGAATCACTGAATCTTGTTCAGCTGAAGCAAGCAACCATGCTTGTTCCAGAAGTCGAACAATTGATTTTGAAAAGATTGGCGTTCGGGTATTGCCTTTCGGAAGTTGAGAAATGCATTCTAACAAATCACTTAACAATGCATCTTTTGAAATTTTGCATTTGTTTAGTAATATTTCAAGATCATTGCCATGCTGTTCAAGTAATTTGACAAAAAAATGTTCAATTTCAATTTCAAAATTTTGATGATTTACACATAGATTGGCGGATTGTTCTAAAGCTGTACGTGAAGATGCAGATAACTTTTTAATCAAAACTTTTAAATCGGTCATTTTTGTCTCTCTCAAAAACTTTACTTTGGCACAAAGTCAGTTTTTAATTTTCTAGCCTATCAATTTGGCATTTAAATTAGTATATTAAAATCAAATGTTTAATATTTTTTTAAAAATCTCAAGAAATATTTTACAGAAAAAAAAACTTTTGTGAAGATAAGATATTATTGATATTATCCAAACGCTTTAAAAAACTTTTTTTATCAATCGTTTAAAATGTTGATACGAAATTTCACTTGACTAAAAGTGTTTTTTTTAGTTTTATTTCTAAGATTTTAAACGAAGTTGCTTTAATTATATATATTTATAAAACATCAAAAGTAAATCTATTGAATAACTGAATCAAGTGAATTGAGGTTAGATTTTGAAGAATTATATCCCGTACATTTTAGTTCTTGGAGCATCATTTGCGAGCACATTTGTTAGCGCAAACGATGAGATCAAACTAAAAAGATCATGTATCAAAGACTATCCAATGGTTGAAGGCGAGACGAATCCTGAGCTTCTGGTGATTTATGCGCAATTGTGTGATAAGAAGAACAAAGACTATAAAAACAAACTGTTGGTCTCAGCTGCGGAGAAATTCCAACAGCTTGGGAAAAATGAAAAAGCGCTTCAAATTGTCAGTTATTTAGAAACATTGAATATTCAAAGCAATGAGTTGACTGATGTTAAGTTCCTTGCTGGTCTTGGTTTGGCTTCCGATGCGCTAACCAAGATGCGTACCAGTGAAATGCGTTACTTGACAGAAGCCAAAACTTATCCAGTTGCGAAAAGTTTTACAGATGCTGTTCGACAAGCAATGCCTGCAGCAGTTTTGGTTGAAAAAAATCAGGAAACTGCACCGAGCGTAGAGCGTAGTTCTCGCCCTCAGAAAGTGAGCCGTCCTCAGAAAGTGAACCGTACTTCGCCGACACGTTCTGCACCTTCTTCATCTAAGCCTGCATCATCTAAACCCGCTGCTACTCCAGCAAAACCGAAGCCGACACCAGCAGCTAGACCGAATTTCCCAACATAATTTATTTGCTCAAATTAATGGATAAAAAAAATGTCAAAACGTGAAAGTGTACAGAAAAAATTACAGCGAATCAGACCACCACGTGTTCAGCTGACTTATGATGTTGAAGTGGGTGATGGCAAGGAAGTTAAAGAATTACCATTTGTTGTTGGTGTGCTCGGCGATTTCTCTGCTGCTTCTGAGTTAGAAAGAACCAAGTTAAAAGACAAGAAATTTATCAATGTTGACTTAGAAAACATTGATGAAGTGATGGAATCATTATCTCCACGTGCAGCCTTCCAAGTTGAAAATACTTTGACTGAAGAAGGTGGTCGCATGTCAGTTGATTTAACATTTAAGTCAATGGAAGATTTCCGCCCTGAACAAGTTGTACAGCAAGTTGAACCACTTAAAAAGTTGGTTGAAGCGCGTGAGCGTTTAACAGACTTGAGAAATAAGATTTCTAATAGTGAGCGTTTGGAAGACTTGCTTGATGAGGTTTTACAAAATACGGATCAGATTCGTAAATTAAGTGCTGAGGCGGGTCCAGAAAATGAGTAATTTACAAACCAATACTGTACAAGATACAGCTGTAGAAGAAGTAAGTTTACTTGATTCTATTGTGGAGCGTAGCCGAATTGCACGTAATGATGAAGAACATGATCGTGCGAAAAGCTTAATTAGCGAATTGGCGAAAGAAGTCATGGCAGGAACAATAACTGTTTCTGAAAACATGTCTTTGTCTATTGATAAGCGTATTGCTGAAATTGATGCACTTATTTCGACACAACTTAGCAAAATCATGCACAACGAGCAGTTTCAAAAAATTGAATCGACTTGGCGTGGTTTGTACTATTTTTGCCAAGAGTCACCGTCTAATCCGTTGATCAAAATTCGTATGTTAAACACGACGAAAAAAGAGTTGATCAAAGACTTCCAAGGTGCAACAGATTTCGATCAAAGTACATTGTTTAAAAAAGTGTATGAAGAAGAATATGGTTCATTTGGTGGCGCTCCTTATGCTACTTTGATTGGTGACTTTGAGTTCGATCGTACACCATCAGATATGTATCTGTTAGAACAAATTTCACATGTTGCAGCAGCATCACATGCACCATTCATTTCTGCTGCAAGCAGCAATATGTTAGGTCTCGAATCATTCACTGATATTGATCGTCCGCGTGATGTTTCAAAAGTGTTTGAAACAGCTGAATATGTGCAATGGCGTTCGTTCCGTGAAAGCGATGATGCGCGTTATGTTGCATTGACCATGCCACGTGTTTTAGGACGCTTACCTTATGATCCTAAAGAGGGATGGGCAACTGAAGGCTTTAACTTCGTTGAAGAGGTTTCAGGTCAAAATCACGATGAATATTTATGGATGAATGCAGCTTATGCGTTCGGTACACGTTTGACCAATGCCTTTGACTTGCATGGTTGGTGTGCGGCTATTCGTGGGGTAGAAGGTGGTGGTATGGTCGAAGGCTTACCAGTGCATACCTTTAAAACCAATGATGGTGAAGTGGTATTTAAATGCCCAACAGAAATTGCTATCACTGATCGTCGTGAAAAAGAATTGAGTGATTTGGGCTTTATTCCACTGGTGCATTGTAAGAATACAGACTATGCAGCATTCTTTGGTGCACAGTCTACGCAGAAGCCGAAAAAATATGACAGTGATACTGCGAATGCAAACTCATCACTTTCTAGCCAAATCCAATACATCATGGCAGTTTCTCGAATTGCACATTATCTAAAAGCAATGATGCGAGATAAAGTCGGAAGTTTTGCATCGGCTGGAAACGTAGAAGCATTTTTAAATGAATGGCTATCACAATATGTATTGCTTGATGATGGCGCGTCTCAAGAAGCAAAAGCACAGTATCCACTGCGTGAAGCTTCTGTAAAAGTTGTAGAGAATCCTGCAGAGCCAGGGCACTACAAGTCTGTGGTCTTTTTAAGACCGCATTTCCAGCTAGATGAGTTGTCAGTTTCTCTGCGACTTGTCACTGAGTTACCTCAGTCCTCGAATTAAAATAGAGCGTGGCTAAATAATAACTTTAAAAAATAAGGGTAAATCCAATGAAAGACATATACGTTCAATTTCAAGGCAAGTACAAAGTTGATGGTGAGTCACGTGATTCTGAGCACAAGAACTGGCTAGAAGTTAATTCTTGGTCTCACAACATCCGTCAACCAAAATCTGCTACTTCTTCAAGCGTTGGTGGTCATACTGCTGAACGTGTAGAACATTCAGACATGCTGTTCGTTAAAGATTTGGATGCGACTAGTCCAAAACTTTGGGAAGCTTGTTCTGCTGGTTATACTTTTGACGAAGTTCAAATTGATTTTTACCGTGCAAACGGTGACAAACGTATCAAGTACCTCCAAATCAAATTGAAGCATGTTCTTGTTTCAAGTGTAACACCTACTGTAAATGAAGAAGGTGTTCCAACTGAAGCATTTGGTTTGAAATATGCTGCAGTTGAGTGGACTTATAATCAACAAGATATTAACGGTTCTGCTAAAGGTGCCGTTACTAAGAAATGGTCTCTTTCTAACAATACAGCATCTTACGCTGCTTAATTGTTGGTCGAGACAGATAGGGACTGCACAGTCCCTATCTGTTTCATATCATTAGAATATCAGTTATGAACTTAGATCAACTTTATCCCTATGGGTTTCGGTCTACACTCTTTGATCGTTTGATTGTTGAAGATGATTATGTAAAAGGGCTTTCCATACATGAGCTAAGAGAGTCTGTTGCTCATGATTTGGAAGATTTGTTAAATACCCGAATCGCTAAACTAGATGTGGATATTGATGATTATGCTTTAGCCAAAAAATCGATTGTACAGTTTGGGATTATTGATTTTGTCGGGCTTTCAACTGCAAATCCCACAGATCGAGATGTTATTTGCCAGTCTATTGAGCAGTCGATCGCTGCACATGAACCACGATTAAAACAGATTAAAGTAGAAATGCAGCTAGATGATCAGAATGTTGGTTCTTTATGCTTAAGCATTCAAGCCTATTTAAATATTCATCCACTTTATGAACCTGTAATTTTTGATGCCTTACTCAAGCCAACAACACAGCAATATGTAATCTCTGCCAGATCTTAAAAATGTAGGTATGTCGTGATAGAAGAACTTTTACCGTATTATGAAAAGCAACTACAAGAATTTGGTCAGCAGTCACGTGCATTTGCAGATAAATATCCTAAAATTGCGCAAAGATTATCTTTAAACCAAGAACAAATTGATGATCCTCATATTGAGCGCCTGATTCAGGCTTTTTCTTTAATTGCAGCACGTATTGATAAAAAATTAGCCGATAGCTATGACATATTTACCCGCTCATTATTTGAAGTGATGTTTCCGCAGTATTTGCGACATTTTCCTGCCTGTTCCGTGGTGAGCTTTGAAGATTTAAATAAACAAAAACAATTAACAGATGTTCATATTATTCCTAAAGGAACAACTTTAAAATCAAGAAGTTTTAAGGGGGTCCAGTGCGAATTTAATACCAGCACTGAAGTGAAACTACTTCCCATTCAGCTGGAAAGTTTAAGTTTTCAAACCACGCCAAGTGCGCATATTCATTTGAATCAAAATGCGACACTTAGTTTAAAATTTGAGTTATTAAATCCATCTAAAAATTGGTTGAAAAATGAAAAGCTTCCTATTTATTTAGATGCGATTTCTAACTTTCCATTGCAAGTTTTAGATCATATTTTTCATCAGGATACCAGCTTTAGTCTGCGTATCAATAAAAAAGTTACAGCAATAAATAATCCTTTTGAAGTGATGGGATTCCGTGAAGATGAAAGTCTATTACCTATAGATCAACATACTCATCATGCCTATCGTTTGTTGATCGAATACTTTTGTTTTCCAGAAAAATTTAGTTATCTGAATTTAAATTTAGATTTTTTAAAATTATTAAAAGATGAAAATTTAACTTTTGAAATTCAAATTCATTTGAAGCTGAATTTAAACGATCAAGCCATTATTCGAAATTATTCAGAATTGAATGTGGCGAATTTTAAATTATTTACCAGCCCAGTGGTCAACCTATTTGAAAAACAGGCTGAACCGCAAAAAATCAATCATAAAAACTTAGAATACCCTCTCATCACAGATGCACACCATCCTGAATTTTATCAAGTGTATTCAATACTTGAAATGAATTTGATTCGTGAAAAAAGTAATCAGGATCAAGTGGTTTATCCAATTTTACCATTCTTCGCAATGAGTCATTATCATGGTGAGGATATTCAGTTTTTTTATGCCTTAAATCCGACTGTTTTACAAAATCAATATGTGGAAACAGGGTATTCAATTATTTCAAAACAACTCGAGCCTCAGAGTATTAAGTCGGATTTTGTCAGTTGCAGATTACTTTGTTCAAACCGTGAATTGCCGTATGAAGCTTTAGGTCAATCGAATAATGTTTTGAATTTGAATGACAGTACAGTTGCTCGCCGTGCTTTGATATTAAAAAGACCAACTGAGCCTTATCAATTTGAAATGAATAAAAATGAACAATGGCGGATTATTTCACATCTTTCTTTAAATACGCTGGCGTTAATGAAAGGGGATGCGGTCAGTCATATCAAAGAGTTACTTGAACTTTATAACTTACCAAAATCGAAAGAAAATCATTTGATTATTGATGCGATTAAACAGATCGAATTTGAAATTACCCATAAACTTGTTGAAGCAAAACCTTTCCCGATGTTTGTACGTGGCGTTAAGGTATTGATGGATGTGGATGTTCAAGTTTTCCGTGGACATAGTCTCTATATTTTCAGTGAATTGATTAGTCATATTTTCAATTTAAAAGTACAAATGAACAGCTTTGTTGATGTTTTTGTGAGAGATTTAAATACAAAACAGGAGTTATACCAATGCGTACAGAACGTTGGTGGCAAGAAGCTTCTGTAGTTGACGAGCTTTTCAAAACCCCTACAGCTTTTGAATTTGTGCAGTCAACCCGATTATTTAGACATGCACCCACCATCACCACTTTAAAAAGTTGGTCAGATGATTTTCTTTTTGAAAGTTCACTAAATCTAAATTTCCCCAAGCATGAGATTGAATCCTTAGAACAAGTTGAGGATAAGATCCACATGACCAATTTGGTGGTAGGTTTAACGGGTATGCAGGGTGCAATGCCCTATACCTATACCAATAAAGTCAAGCAAGCACCTCGTAAACAACGTGTCGAGGTACAAAAGTTCTTAGGGCTATTTAACCATAAACTTACAGCCCAATTTGTCGATGCAAGTCTGAGTTATAACCTGCCTGTACGTTATGAAATTGAAAAAGAAAATAATTACTTAGAAATTTTACATGCGTTAAATGGATATATTCGAACACAGCATCAGCAAGATGATTTAGACGATTATTTTGCTGAGTTTTCAGGATTGATGCAGGGACAAAACAATACTGCACATGCGTTGAAAACGATGTTGACCTGTGTCTTTAATCATCCTGTTGAAGTCAAAGAATATATTACTGAGAAGTTTAAGCTAGGCGATGAGCAGAGAACCAAATTAGGGGGCAAACAACCCTTTCTTTTGGGGGTAAATACTTTTTGTGGGGAAACTATTCGACAAATAGATGGAAAAATAGAAATTCAAATTGGTCCATTAACTCATGCTCAATATTTAGAGTTTTTACCGAAGAAAAAGTTAAGTAAAAAATTAAAAAAAATACTTCAGAGTTGGTGTAGTCCAACCTTATTGGTTGATTTGCGGTTGGTGCTTGCTAAAGAAGAAGTTCAGCCTTTGCAGTTGAGTTCAACAGCACAAGTCGGTTTGGCACAAGGTGCTTTTGTGATGCCGAAGATGCAAAGTGATAATGATGAAACCTGTTATGCGCTGATTGGAGCTTCATAAATGATTAAAACAATTTTAGCAACATTGATCAGTGTCATTTTACTGGTCTCAGCAATTGTCGTATTTTATTGGCGTGATATTAAATACAATCCAAGTGGGCAGGATTTTGTTATTTTCTTTGGATTAATTCCCGCTGCAATTACATTGTTGCTTGTGACACCAATGCTATTGAAAAAGTTTTATCAAAGTCGTCAAGACAAGAAAGAGCAGCAAAAACTTGAACAAGAACAACGCTCAGAACAGCAAAATATCGTTGAAACGCTAGATGCAGAAATTGAATGGGTAAATTTAAAGGTCTATTCAACAACCAGTTTAAGTGCAATGGGTGAAAATGAAGTTCATATTGAGCAGCTGCAAGATGTGGTCAGCCCCCAACTTGATCAATCACTCATCAATAGTTATGGTTTACCCATCTTGTCATTGCGTATACAAACACTTGAAGAACAAGAAGAAGATTCATCAAGTTTATCGGGTCGTCAGAAACGAATCACAGCCTTAATTCAGCAACAGCTTGAACAGAATACAGACATGCTTCACCAAATTGCGGAGCATTTAAAGAATTCAGCACTGTTCTATGATGCTAAACTTGCACATGAATATCGTATGCATCCTGCGTGGATTAACCCGCATCAAGAATATGAAGATGAACCTGTAGAACAACAGGTTGCAGAAGCTGTACCACAATTGAATCGCCTCAATATTCATCTTATTTTGCCTGAAAATTTATTTCACACATGGGATGAAAACTCAGGTGCAGAATTGATTCAACAGTATTTTACAGAGCTTGGCATCCTTGATCAGCAGTTTCATACTGAATATCATTACTGGGGGGAAACAACGGCATATCATGATTGGATGAAATTGCTGAAAAGAACACAATCATTAGATGCAGAAGTTTCGTTATTTATTGTGGTTGATTCTGAAATTGATCAAGAAACCATTGATGATCGAACATGGATGACAGAAAAATATATTCCTTCTGAATATATCAGTACCTGTTGTATGACCAATGAAAAGGTTGAATTGCAAAATTTACAGCCAACAAAGTATATTCGAATTGCACTAAATTCTGATCAGGCATCTAGGTCCTTAAAAGAGTTGAATTTGGCTCAAGTAGAACAATTTGAACAAGAGCAACCTTTTGTTTTGGTTTTAGATGATCCTAAAGAGGTCAAGCTGTTAAAAAGATTAGAACAGAATTTTGCAGAAACACCGATTGAAGCACATCACTATCTTTATTGTAAAAGTAGTTTAGGTCATACCCAATCATTAGCCAAAGTTTTTGGTTTTATGTTGAGTCTGCACCTTAAAGATGAGTTGTATGGCTATGTTTATAGTGCTGAACATCAGCAAACCCAAGTAATTGTTGGGACTGAGTTTGCATAGAGATTACAGACAAATTTAGAAAGAAATCGAGAAAATGATACAAACAATTTTAAGCTATGCATGGCAATACATCACAAATCCAAAGCTTGTGATTGCGCTTTCAATCCTTGTTGCGATAATTTCTTCGTACAGTGTGGTACCACGTCAGTATTTCTTTATGATGCTCGCTGCCTATATCCTTGGGTTGGTGATTTACGGAATTTACTGGTTGATTCAACGCCGTAAGCATGCTGAACAAGGTGAAGCTTTGGCTGAAGCCATTGAGCAAGACAACACAGCTGAATACGGAAAACAAAAAGACAAAGAAGAATTAAACCTGATCAACCAACAGATGAAAGAATCGATCCAATTGATTCGTAAATCTAAATTGGGTGACAAAAGCGGAAACGCTGCCCTTTATGAATTACCGTGGTATATGGTGATTGGTAACCCTGCCGCGGGGAAAAGTTCAGCAATTTATCATTCTGGTTTGAAATTCCCATTCGAAGAAACCCATCAAAAAGTGGTGTCTTCAGGGCTCAGTGGTACGCGAAACTGTGATTGGTTCTTCTCTACAGAAGGAGTGTTGCTCGATACCGCAGGGCGCTATTCTGTATATTCAGAAGATCATTCAGAATGGTTAGGTTTTTTAAATATTCTGAAAAAGAATCGCTCAAAAGCACCGATCAATGGATTGATTGTGATTGTAAGTGTAGCTGAATTGGTCAGTCAAAGCCCTGAAAAATCAATTAAATTAGCGAAAAGTTTAAGAGCGCGTATCCAAGACTTAACTGAACGCTTAGAGATCTTTGCGCCAGTGTATCTGGTTTTCTCTAAAATGGATTTGATCGCAGGTTTCACCGAGTTCTTTGAATGCTATGAAGCAGCAGAATTTGATCAAGTCTGGGGTGCAACTTTACCTTATGATCCAGAATCATCACAAAATGCAGCTGAACACTTCGAGAAACATTACAACATTTTATATGATGGCTTAAAAGGTGTAAGTACAACCCATTTAAGTCGCCGTCATGCACAAAATATTTCTCCAAGTGTGATGACTTTCCCGCTTGAATTTAAGACGTTAAAACCCGTATTAAAAACTTTTATCGGGACATTGTTTGAAGAAAATCCATACCAGTTTAAACCTGTATTCCGTGGTTTCTATTTCACCAGTGCTTTACAAGAAGGTGTGATTGAAAGTCCAATGACAGAACAAATCGTTGATGATTTTCAACTGACTAAGATCCCCAACAGTGAACATGGTATTCCACAAAACTCAATCTCTCAGAATCATGGTTATTTCTTAAAGGGTTTATTCTCAGAAGTTATTCTGAAAGATAAGAATTTAGTTAAACAACATATTAATCCAAACACAAAACGTAAGCGCTACTTGGCATTTATCGCATCATTATTGGGTGTGTCGATTATTTTAGGCTTATGGGTTTGGTCTTATCGTAATAACCAGCAATTAATTGCAGATGTACAAGCAGATCTCAATAAAGTTGTTCAAATGGAACAAACCACAGGTCAAGAGCTTTCAACCCAAATTGATGCTTTACTGATTTTGCAACAACGGTTAGAGCAGCTAGATGACTTTGATCAGCATCGCCCTTTAAAGTTCTCGTTTGGTTTATATCAAGGAAATGAGTTAAAAGAAAAATTAAAAGCGGAGTATTTAAAAGGGGTGAGACAGATTGTCTTAGCGCCGAGTCAGCAAAACATTGCGCAGTATTTGCAACGTGTTAAAGGCAATGAGCAAACACTCAAGCAAAATCATGTTAATGTGGAAATTAAACAAACCTCTTCTACACAGATTGCATCAGAGCCTTCAGACACAAATCCGCAAGATGCTTATAATGCATTGAAAGCTTATCTTATGATGAGTAATCCACAATATATGGATGCCAGTCATTTAAGTGATCAAGTTACCCGTTTCTGGCGTTCATGGTTAGATGCCAACCGTGGACAAATGCCGCGTGGAGAAATGATTCAAAAAGCTGAAAAAATCTTGAGCTATTCAATGACATTAGCCAATGATAAAAAGTTCCCAGTTTTAGAGTCAGATGCTCAGCTCGTCGATCAAACTCGTCAAGTATTGCTCTCAGTGGTTCGAGGAATGCCAGCACGTGATCGTGTTTATAACGAAATCAAAATGCGTGCAGCCGTACGTTACCCTGCTGTCACTGTGGCACAAATTGTGGGTGAAACCAATCGTAACGTGATGTTGGGTGGTTATGCTTTACCAGGAATATTCACCCAGAAAGCTTGGGATGAATATGTTGACAAAGCCATTGAAGACGCTGCAAACAAACCAACAGATACCAAAGATTGGGTATTGAATAGTACGCAGTCTGACGATTTAACATTTAGTGGTAGTCCAGATCAAATTCGTAAACAGCTGACGCAACTGTATAAACAAGAATATATTGCAGAATGGAAAAAGTTTATTAACGCTACCCATTATGCAAAAGGTCCTGATTTTGTTCAGCAAGCGAAGATCATGGATGTGTTGGGTGAACCACAAAACTCTCCAATCCGAACTTATATTGATCGTGTCGCGAAAGAAACCAGCTGGGATAACCCTGTGGTTCAAGCAGAGCTTGCCGCACCACAAACAGGTTTTGTTGCTTGGTTCAAACGTAAAGTACTCGGTCAGGGTAAATCGGATGAGATCCAACGCGCGTCTAACCAGGCACAAGGACAAATTTCTCAACAGTTCCAAGTGTTCTATCAATTGGTACGTAAGCGTGATGATTTACAAGACAAATCATTGCTCGACGACTATTTACAGAACATGGCTCAAGTGAGAAGTAAACTGAATGACCTTCGTAGCGCGGGTGATTTTGGTCCAAGTGCTTTGGCTTTAGCGAAACAAACAATCAATGATCAAAGTTCAGTCTTTAATGCGACCCAAAAAGTTGTCGATGAAAAACTCACAGTAGGCTTGGGCGAGCTAGATCAGCAAATGGTTCAAAAGCTTTTGGTTAGCCCACTGACGCAATCGTTCGATAGCTTATTGACCCCAGCACAAGATGAGATCAACAAACTTTGGACCTTACAAGCGTACCAACCATTTAGTCAAACACTTTCGCAAAAAGTTCCGTTTAATTCATCAGGAACAATTCAAGCGACCAGTAATGAAATTAGCCAAATTTTTGGTGATAACGGAAGCATTTCCAAGTTTGTTAAAGAGACGCTAGATCCATTCGTGATTCGTCGTGGTTATACCTTATCTTCAAAAACTTGGAAGAATATGGGTGTGGGTCTGAACCCAGAATTTGTGATGAATTTTGAGCAATATACTACACCGATCAATGGTGCATCAGCTGGTGCGGCAGGCGGTGGTGCCCCAGCAGCCAACCAATCAAACTTCCAATTCTATCCAATTCCAAATAACAAATTGTTGTCTTATAGCATTGATATTGATGGACAGCGTTTAGTTTATGAAAATGGTATTCAACAATGGGTGAACTTTATGTGGCCAAATCCTGGAGCAATTCCGGGTGCGCGCATCACAGCAATTGATTTAGATGGTCAAACTCATACGATCTTTGAGGAACCAGGAGAGTATGGTATCAACAAATTAATTGATAGTGCACAACGTAAGCCACTCAATGGTAGTTTTGAAATGACATGGACCAGTAAACAAAACAGTGATTTGTTTGTGAAACTTCAGTTCCGTTTGATTAGTGGTAATGCTTCTAACCCAATTGGTTCAAATCGTGGTTATGTGGGCTTAAAACTGGTAGATCGAGTCACTAGCCCTAAAGCGGCATTGGTGGTTGCAGCACAGCAAGCACCTGCAACAGCGTCTAATCCACAAGCTTCATCGCCATTTGGTGGTGGCGCAGCATCATCGGCAGCAGCGCCTAAACCGCAGGCGCCTGCAGCACCGCAGCCTGCAACAAATGGGGGAGCTCAATGATCATAGGGAACGATTTAGTGCGAGGGATGAAAGTATGCAAACATTAAAGTCTACACCATTGTATTATGGAAAATGCCCTGCGCGCGGTGACTTTTTAAAAACCAAAGGACAATATGCATTGATCCAAGTGATTGATCAATGGATTACTGAAGCACTAGAAATGGCGATGCGGGAAGAAAATTTTAATGAAGCCTATCAATCTTTAGCACCATTAGATTTCTTTATTGCCAATCCGAAAGAAAAAATGTTTCTTGCCGCCAATATGGTGACCAGTGAAGACAGTTCAGGACGCCAGTTTCCAATGGTTTTGAGCCAATTATTGGAAATTGAAAATCCTTTTCAAAACTTATTGTATGCGCCGTTTAAATATAAACCTGTACTGATTGATCTTTTTCAAAAGAATCGCATGTTCAGAACCATAACTGATCCTGAGTTATTGGTGAATAAACTCGGTTTGATTGATCGCGAGGTTCAGGTACTGTCTGAGCTAAAAACACAAGACTTCTTCGAACATCATACAATGCATTCATTTGCGCAAATGATGAAGATCACGCCTTATGAATTGGCGCAAAGTATGCTGGGCTTGGGTTTATTGCTGCAACCTGTACTGAAACATGGTACCAGTAAATTATCAAAAGTATTAATTTTACCCATCAATAACCAAAGTTATTGCTATGAAATTGCTGCATTTTGGGTCAATTTAATTGGACGTTTCTTGGAAAAAAACAATACAGAGATTTTGATCGGTATTTTGCACCAAGAGTCACCGATTTTATTGTTTGGATTCCAAGGTGCTGACATTACTGCATTAAGTAATATTTTTACTCAAAATATGCAAAATGATCATTGGGTATCTTTGGTACAACCATTATGGATTGATGCTTATCTTGAACAGAATGCAGGTCTTGCAGCGCTTGAGCAATCGCTCTGCCAGCGTCAATTAAGTTTAACGCAAGGTATGAAAATTTTTCGGCAAACCTTTATAGATGAATAATGATATGAAGAATCAAAAAGTAAAAATATTGAAAAAATTTGCGATTATTTCGAGCTTATTTTATTCACTACAGGTATTTGCTGCACCGATCGTGGTTGAGGGTGTTGTACCCAATGATATGACCAAACAAGCGATTTTAGCCAAGTTAAAAGCGGTATATGGTAATGATCAGGTGGTTGATAAAATTCAAATCCGTCCTGTATCCGCGCCGAATGGCTGGAGCGATTCAGTGACCCGAGTCATCACGCCGGATCTAAAAAAAATTAGCCAAGGTAAGCTTTCGGTACGAGGTACGCAAGTTGAACTGATGGGGAAAATGGGTGTTCAAACTGATATTCAACCTACCACCACATTATTTCAGTCATTGGTTCAACCGCCTTACCGACTCAATGCACAAATTACCGTGAATGCTGCGGAGCAATCGGTTATTGATAATGCATTAAAAAATCGAATTATTGAATTTGAATCTGGTAAAGCAGTTTTGACTCCAGCAGGTACACAAATCTTAGACGAGATGGTGGTTGCATTAAATAAGGTTCAGGGTAAGAATGTTAAGATTGTTGGGCATACTGATAGTCAGGGTGATCCACAAAAAAACCAAGCATTAAGCTTGCAACGTGCTGAAGCTGTAAAACAATATTTAACCACCAAAGGTATTGCACCAACTCGCCTAAGTACTGCAGGATTAGGTTCGACTAAACCTGTTGCTGACAATGCAACGGATGAGGGGCGTAGAAAGAACCGCCGTATTGAGTTTGATGTTTTATAAAATGCTTTCTGAATAACAAAACAATAAAAGGTAAAAATTATGGCACTTCCATATATTACATTAGGATCTCCAACCACAGGTGGTGGAAAAATCATTTCTGCCCAATCATCTTTTTTGATTGATGGAAAGGCAATTGCCTGTGTCGGAGACAAAGCAACATGCCCTAAGCATAAGTGTGTAGCTACGATTGTGGCAGGTGATAATCATATGTTGGTGATGGGCAAGGCTGCGGCACAACACAATTCACCTTTATCATGTGGTTGTAAATGTATTGGTGATCAATCATTAACAGTTGGGCAGAATTGATAATTTAATCAATTGCTTATGGTTATATGTAATGATGAGGAGGGCGTTTTTATAGCGTTTACTTTGATAATGCAATTATAGTATTTGAAAGTTTATTTTCGCTAAAAATATTTTTTAAAGTTGAGAGTTTCCTCTTTGTCGGAAATGCGAATGATATAGCTATTTTATATGGTCGCTGTGTATCTATGTTCAATTAAATCTGTTGCAAAAAATGCAACAGAATAAGGTCATAGAAAGAAACCGATGTATTGATTTTGATTTTTTTATAATGATTCAACTGAATAACAGAACAATAAAAGGTAAAAATTATGGCAAATCCATATATTACATTAGGCTCTCCCACTACAGGTGGCGGGAAAATCATTTCGGGTCAGTCTTCTTTCCTGATCGAAGGGAAAGCGATTGCATGTGTTGGCGATAAAGCAAGTTGCCCTAAGCATAAGTGTGTTGCGACGATTATGGCTGGTGATAATCATATGCTGGTGATGGGCAAGGCAGCTGCACAACATAATTCTCCATTATCGTGTGGCTGTAAGTGTATTGGCGATCAAAATTTAACGGTTGGAGATAATGGTGGGGGGGGTAGGTTCAGAAACAATCAAGAGTTCAAATATATCTTCAGCAACAAGTCAAAATCAGATAGATTCTTTTGCTGATGAACAAAAAGAAATTCATAAAATTCAATTTCAAATTATAGATGAACATGATCAAAAACCTTTACAGGAATTATTATACGAAATTTATAGTAAAGATTCTGGCGAATTGTTAGTTAAAGGTTATACAGACAAAGATGGTCTTACAGCCATTTACGAAAGTGAGTTAACACCTGAATCCGTGGAGTTAATTACGCTTGATGTATCGCGAACTTTAGATCCTATATAATAAATTTTGAGAATAACTATGGCTAATACTGAAAGAAGCAATACAACAAATTTAGGTAGAATAATATTTCATTCTAAATATGATAAGAAACCTATAAGTGGCGGTGCTCTGGATAGTATAGATTTAAAAAATACTACAAATCTATGCCTTGCAGAAGACGGTTATTTAACAGCTTGTAGTGGTTGGAAAAATCTTATTAAAGTAAAGAAAACAGTGCCTTATACTTTTGGAATTACTTCCCAAGCAATTTGGGATCATATTAAAAATAAACAACCTTTTGAGTATGATATGGCTTTGCATTTTGGATTACAATTTGATTTACGTGAAATCGAAAAAGAAACGCCAGGTCTAATTTATACTGAATATTTTCATTCTTTAATGTATTTAAGATTTGCCTCTTATATCCGAAATGTTGCAGGAAGTAGAGCAGGTAAAGCTATAATGGAATTAATGAAACAAACTTTTGATATAAGGGTATCAGCGCATAAGAAAGATGTTAATGAAGTAATTAAATTAGCTCCTTCAGGTATGGGATTTTTTGATAGTGCTAGATATGCAGCTTGTGCTGAAGCAATAATTTTAAATCATGGTCCTTTCTATATAGATCAAGTTTTGTATGACACAGTGTTTGGTAATGGAAAAGTTAAAAAATGGAATAGGCAAGCCTATAATTTAGCTGTTGCCGAATATGGTTATATAAGACCAATTTCAGAAACAAATAAAATGGGAGACTAATTGAATGAATGCGACAAAAGCTAAACTATTTATAGTATTTATTTTATCTATCTTCATTTCTGCGTGCGGTCAAGCTAAGGAGCCAAAAGAAAAATTAGAAGATATTGGTCAAGCCTTTGATAAATCTAAGGAAGCATCAATATATGCCATGTATAATCAATTCATTTTAACAAACTCTGTTTTTAAGGCAGCATATAGTGAGGCCGACAGGCAATCTAAGACTAATGATGCATTACTAGATTTTGCCGGAGCTCAAATAAATATAATTAAAGTGAATTATGAGGCACTAGATAAGAACCTACTGGAGGATTTAGAATCTCTAGCGTCAGGTAAAAGAAGCATGATTACTGTACAGGCTGTAGATGGAATGTGTGTAAATAATAAATTTATAAAGAAGTACTCAAAGGTGGTCGACTTTAATAAATTTCCAAAATATGTAAAAGAATACTCTGAACAAGCTTTATCTTTACAGCCTAAAATTGAGGAAATTTTAGAAAAAGAAGCACAAAGTCCTATAGGTGGTTCTATTTGTAATACTCTTAAATAAATATAACGAAAATTGAGAGTTACAATGAAATTTTTAATTTTTATATTATCTTGTATATTAAGTCTCAGTACATCTGTCATGTCAGCAAAATATCGTGGTGGTGATATTGAAATATTAATGAAAAACAATAATATATGCTTTTATGTTGAGAAGGATAATCTTAAAGGTGAATACGAATTAAATATTTTTCATAAAGAGAGTTTTGAAAAAGTATTTCAATATGCACGTAGTTTTGAAAAAAGCTATCCTAATCAAAAAAAATGTATAGAAGTTAAAAAAAATATCTTTAATCATAAATCTATATATACAGCTGTTATTGATACAGGATATACAAATTTTGGTAAAGACTTTTGCATATTAGGTTCAAATGATAGTCGTATAGGTGAATATAATGGAAGGAGTTGTGTGCCAGAGGACAAATCTATAATTGAAAAAATAACAATTTTTATCAAAAATATTTTTTAATAAATAAGTAAGATTTATTTAGACTCTAAAGAATAAATATTTTATTGTAGGCATTAGGATGAAATGAAAAAAATATATAAGAATGGTATGTCATTGTTTTTATTGATATGTATTGCAGCATGTACGCCTAACTACTATTATTTAAAGCCAGAAATTTCAGGGCAAATTTATAATCAAAAAACAAAAAAACCTCTTTCAAATCGAAGTGGTTATATTGGTTATGATCTTGGGTTAGATGAAGATAAAATGGTAAAAACCGATCAACAAGGAAGATTCAAGATCACACCTAAGGCTGAATCGTATTATATTTTTAGACCTAATTTGAAAAAATTATCTGCTAGTGCGCCTTACATTTATATATCTTTTGATGGATATGAGTCAAAATCTTTTGATTATTCAAATATTAAGTCTATTAATGAAATAGACTCTAACCCTGGAGAAAGAATTTTGGAAAAGGGAGATGTCGGGATAATTTATTTAGATCCTGAAAAATAGATATTTAAAAATTTTATTGTAGAAATTGGATTAAATGAAATTTTGTTTGAGAGTATTTTAGTATTATTTTTATTGAAATTTATTATCATCAAGAGCTCAAAAGGTATTAAAATGCAAAAATATTTATTTCTAGCCTTTATCTCTCTTTCGTCTCATGTTTCTGCTACTTCATCTCCTTACAGAGGTGGTGAGGTGAGTATTGAACTAAAAAATAATAGACCATGCTTTTATATTGATGATACACAGCAAAAAGGGATATTTAACCTCATCATATTGAATTTATCTCAAGGTAGTACGGAATCTTGGTCATATGAAAATCATTTTGAAGATCGCTATCCTACAAAAACTAATTGTATTCTTCTTACAGAAAAAAATTTTAATAACTTTAAAAGCTTAAATGAAAATACACCATATAGTGCGACATTGGGTGGGGTGAAAAAGGCTTATAACAAAGATTTTTGTGTAAAGAAAAATTCTGGAAAGCTTGTAGTACAAGATTTTCAGGGAACTAGGTGCGTAGATATAAAGCCAAGTTTTTGGGAAAACTTAAAGAACTTCTTAAAATAGTTTCATGAACAATAAATATACTACTTTTTTTGCTTCTACTGGTTTAGATAAATACAAACATACTAAAGCAAAGCCTTTGTTTGCTTAAATGAAAAATGATCGATTATATATTTTAGTCAAAATGAGAAAGCTTGACTGGGTTATGAAATGTGATATGAAAATATACATAGGGCTATTGCTGTTATTGTTTACGATGAACTGTTACGCTACCCCAGAGTCAACTTTGTTTGCTTCAGTAAAGGGTAATAGTATTTGCCTATTTACTAAGGGTAACTATAAAAAAATTACGGATAATCAAATAGTGTTTTACATGGGAGAAATTATTCAAGATCAAGAGTTTAAAAGCTCATTTTCCCAAACATATACAAATATCCAAGATATGCCAACTTCCGAAAGTCATTGCATTCTCATCGACTCAGCAAAATTTAAACATAAAGTGCCCTATTATTTATATTTAGAATCTGACAAATCTTATTCTCAACGCATCTGTGTAGATCAGCAAAATAATAAAATTATTCTGACAAAAGTGGAGGATGTCTTTAATTGTGGCTCGAAGGAATATGATTATTCAGATAGAAGTTGGTGGCAAATCATTTTATCTTGGTTTGGATTAGATTAAAGCTATATCTGTTTTTGGATTGTTTTTATCCGTTCGATCACTTTTGATGACAATTGAATTAGATGATAAAAAAAGCCCCATCATCCTGACGGGGCTTTTTCGTATTGGTTCGTTAGGTAAACTCCTGTTCTACCTCACTTCCTGATGCTCAGACCGATTATTGTTGTTTTGTGTCTGGGAAACTTCCTGTTCCCTATGACTCTAGAATAGATAAATTCTTTAGATCGTCCAAGTCGTAAAATCAAACAATCATTGTAAGCTAAAGCGTACATTAATCACTTTAAACATTGGCATATTGAATCAATTTATTGACTACAGATTTTACAGCTTTCTGATCAAATTCATTACCTTCAAAAATTTCAGCTTTACCACGTTGACCAATATCACGAATTTCGATGACAGCATTGGAGTCGACCATACCAATAAAGGCACATACCTGTTTAATTTGATCAATAGAACGAGAGCCGTTGGTTCCACCATAACTCACAAACGCTGCAGGTTTGCTTTGCCATTCCTTATATACATAGTCAATTGCATTTTTCAGTACAGGGCTGTATCCATGATTATATTCTGGGGTAATGAAAATGAAGGCATCTCCCGAAGCGACTTTTTTTGCCCATTCCTGCTGCTTAGGTTGGTCATAAATACCAGATGCAGGTGAGTTTTTCCCTGCAAAGAAAGGCAAATCCCATTCTTTTAAATCTACGATTTCAACATTTAAAGTATTAAATTCAAGTTTGTTAATTTCTTTGTGTAGCCATTCTGCAACTTTGATTGCAACACGACCTTCTCGAATACTGCCCACAATGATTTGGATATTCATTTATTGTCATCTCTATTTATGTATTTCATCATTATGAACAATCAAAATGTAGAGTATCGTAGTGATTTGTATATGATTTTAAATTGAATGTGGTGGGCAGATTGTTTTAAAAAAGAATTAAATTGATCTAGAATAAAATTTCAATTTTAATAAGTAAAATTTTAATTTTGAACAGTGATGAAAGATAATTTAGCATTAATCATGGCTTTACCCAATGAATCTAAAGGTTTGTTTGAACAAGCAGGAATTCCCATTCACTATAGTGGAATTGGCAAAATCAATGCAGCATTCACAGCTTATGATGTCATTCAAAAAACAGGTTGTAAAACCATATTGAACCTCGGAAGTGCAGGAAGCTCAACTTTTAATGCCCATGAATTGATCGAAGTAAAAACCTTTGTACAGCGAGATATGGATGTTTCTCCACTCGGCTTTGAAGTGGGTGTGACGCCAATGGATCAGCATTTTCCTCAAGAAATTCATTTAGACTGTTATTTTCCTCATTTATCAAAAGGCATTTGTGGTACAGGGGATAGTTTTGAAACAGGGCAGCCAAAGGTCAATTGTAATTTAGTTGATATGGAAGGTTATGCATTGGCGAAAGTATGTAAAAAGCTCAACGTGCGATTAATTTCCGTGAAGTATATTACCGATGGTGCCAACGATACTGCGCATTTAGATTGGGAAGAAAATTTATTATTAGGCGCACAGAAATTATTAAAACTTTATCAGTCTTTAGATTAGAAAAACAACAAATTGAATATCTTTAGAATTTCAATTTAAGTTCAGGCGACCATAGGGAACTATGGTCGTTTGCCAAAATAACCAATATTGTTATATTGGATGATTAATTACGCGGTAAAACACCATATAAAGTCATGTGAATCGTATGCTCGATTGCACGTTGACACATACTTTTATTGCGTAAAGTTTTACCTGTAACCATTTCGATTTGAGTACTGAAATCAGCATAGTTTTGAGTCAATGCCCAAATATTGATAATCAGTAATTCAGCATCAATCTGATCTGAGATTTTACCTTGAGTTTGCCAATTCAAAATGACCTTCGCTTTGCGTTTAAATAACTTTTTAAGCGGACCTTTGAGGATGGATAAAATATGTGGCGCACCTTGAATTACTTCTAAGGCAAAAAGCTTAGAGGCTTTGGGCTGAGTTCTTGAGATTTCGATCTTTGTCATAATGTAATGTGACAAAGCCTCAGCTGGTTCCAATTCCGATTCAAGCGATTGTAATGGTGCTAACCATTTCTGCATCACGGTAGTCAGGACTTCAACGTATAAAGCTTCTTTATTTTCATAGTAATAGAAAATATTCGACTTATGCATATCTGCTAACTGCGCAATTTCGTCTAGGCTTGCACCGTTGAAACCATAGACAGAAAACACATCAAGTGCAGCACTAAGTAACTGCTGCCGTTTTTGAGCACTCTTTTTTTGTTCCATCGCATCTTTAAATCAAATAAATGATTATTAAATTGTACGGTAAAATGTTTGATTTGTGCACAGAAAGCAACATTATTTTGGTATATTTCTGATAAATAATTATGAAGTTTTATTATTAAATCAATCGTAATTCACTATTATCTAAAATTGCACTAAACTAGAGCAAAATTAATATAAAAATTATGTCAGTTATGGCTTATTATTTAAATTTTGTGACATTTTTTAGTATAAGGCTATTTTTTGAGTCACTTACAAAATAATGAACCATGAATGCTGTTATTTAATTTTAATTTAAGAAAGTCATTTTGATTTAAAAGCACTCGATTATATTTGAATGAAAAATCTCTACGGATGATTTTATTTATTTAATAATGAAGTTTTCGCCGATAAAAATGGATAAAACTTCGGTATATTGATAAAAATATAGGATTCAATCTGGAATAAGGGCACGAACTTTTATGCCCTTATATTTTATAGATAAATTTTCAGCACGCTATTTTTAAGTCGCAAGCACCGCAGCAAGCACTTGTTGTTCAAGCTCAGCAAAGGCAACTCCTTTTTGACGTGGGCGGGCTAAATCAACTTGAAACTGTTGTGCGATATGCCCTTTATCCAAAAGAATAATACGGTCTGCCAATTGCACAGCCTCACTGACATCATGGGTGACCAGAATAGTAGTAAATCCTTGTTCTAACCACAGTTTTTCGATCAGGCTTTGCATTTCTAGGCGTGTTAATGCATCCAAAGCTCCCAAAGGTTCATCAAGAAGCAATACTCGTGGTGTGTGCGACAAGGCACGTGCAAGTGCTGTTCGTTGACGTTGTCCACCTGAAAGTTGAGAAGGCCATAATCCAGACTTTTCTTTTAACCCGACTTTTTCTAATAATTGCTCAGCTTTGGGAAATTGATCTTTGGTGAGACCCAATTGCACATTTTTTAAAATGTTTTTCCAAGGTAAAAGACGCGGGTCTTGAAACATCACCCGGATATCATCTGCAATAATACCTTCACGGAAATTCAACAATGACTTAAATTTAATTTCACCGTAACTCGGTTGTTCTAAATCAGCAATTAAACGCAAGAGTGTACTTTTACCACAGCCACTGCGCCCTACGATCGCAACAAACTCTCCTGCTTCAATATGTAAGTCTAAATCTTCAAGAACTTTAACTTCACCATAGTACTTATGCAGCTGTTCAATCGAAATTTCTGCGCCAATTTTTGTCTGATCTTGTTCAATAATGTCTGGGTTTGGAAGAAGATCATTGGCATATTGGCTGATACTTAAATCGGTCATTTTAAGCTCCTATTTCTGATAACCTGCGTGCCAACGCAATAGATATTTTTCTAAGAATTGTGCGAATACATCGGCAAGCTTGCCGAGAAGGGCATACAGTAAAATACCGACAAGGACGATGTCTGTTTGTAGAAACTCACGGGCATTCATGGTCATATAACCAATTCCAGATTGAGCAGAAATAGTTTCTGCAACAATAAGTAAGACCCAAACTAAGCCCAATGAAAAACGTAAGCCAACCAAAATGGATGGCATTGCGCCTGGTAAAATAATTTCTTTATACAATTGCCAGCGATTTAAACCATAGCTTTTCCCCATCTCAATTAACTGGGGATCGACTGAGCGAATGCCATGATAGGTATTGATATAAATAGGGAAAAATACACCAACAGCAACTAGAAATAATTTTGCAGATTCATCAATACCGAACCATAAAATCACAAGCGGTATGAGTGCTAAAGCAGGAATATTTCGAATCATTTGCAAGGTCGTATCAAGTAGATTGGATGCAACTTTCGAAGAGCCATTGAGTAAGCCTAAAATCAGACCTAAGCCACCTCCAACCAATAGCCCGAGTAAGGCACGTCCTGCACTCACTTTGACATGTTGCCAAAGTTCACCGCTGACCAATAAGGTCCAAAATGCCGATACAACAGCTGTAGGTGCTGGAAGAACACGACTTTCAAGTAAGCCAGTTTTCGAAGCGATTTGCCAAATGACAATAAGTAAAATTGGAACAATCCAAGGCAGCAAGCGCTGCCCAAATTGCTTTGTTCCACATGAAACGATATGACTTTCCTTGTTAGGGTTTCGCTTGACTATGGCATTCATGCGAGCTCCTTTAAGGGCTTTTTATTTTCCTCAGGTGTGTAGTTGTTGGCAACAATTTCCCCAAATGGTCCAGTTAAATTTGGTTGGGTGAGTTTTTTACGTGTTTCTAATGGAAGCAATGGGAATACCAACTCAGCAAAACGAATGGATTCTTCCAAATGCGGGTAACCAGAAAAGATAAATGTGTTGATACCCAAGTCTGCATATTCTTGAATACGGTCTGCAACTGTTTGTGGATCGCCCACCAATGCTGTACCTGCACCACCACGAACCAATCCAACACCTGCCCAAAGGTTTGGAGAAACTTCAAGTTTGCTGCGATCACCATTGTGTAGTTCTGCCATGCGGCGCTGACCGACAGAATCCATTTGTTTAAATTTCTTTTGAGCAGCTGCGATGGTTGCATCGTCGACATACTGAATCAGTTCATTGGCCGCTTGCCATGCTTGTTCTGTGGTTTCACGAACAATCACATGTAAACGGATACCATAACTTAACTGGCGTCCTTTGGCTTCAGCACGTGCTTTAACCACTGCAATTTTTTCTTTTACCGCAGCAGGTGGTTCACCCCAAGTTAAATAAGTATCGACTTGCTCAGCTGCCAATTCGATGGCGTCTTCAGAAGAGCCACCAAACCAAAGCGGTGGGTAAGGGGCTTGAATAGGAGGATAAAGCAGTTTGGCATCATCAACACTCAGGCGTTCACCATGAAATGTAAAAGATTCACCCGTATGTGAACGCTTTAAAATTTCACGCCAAATGGTGGTGTACTCCGCTGCTGTTTTATAGCGTGTAGCATGATCTTCATATAAACCATCCCCTTTTAATTCTTGTTCATCACCACCTGTAACGAGGTTAAGTAGAACACGACCATTGGATAAACGGTCAAAAGTAGCCGCCATACGTGCTGCGAGGGCAGGTGTGGTTACACCTGGGCGTAAAGCAACCAAGAATTTTAAATTTTTAGTGGCATCAATTAAGCTTGCTGCCGTGATCCACGGATCTTCACATGAACGACCTGTTGGAATAAGTACACCTTCATAACCCAAATTATCGACTGCAACAGCAATTTGTTTCATATAGGCATGATCGACTTGTCGTGCGCCTTTGCTGGTTCCTAAATAACGACTGTCACCGTGAGTGGGAATAAACCAGAAGATTTTCATATCATGCATCCTTAAAAAAGTTCAAATACTATTTCGCAGTCCAAACAGCTTGTTTAATCTCAATGCTATTTGGAATAATTTTGAGTTCACTAAAGCGATTTGCGAGTTGTTGTTGGTCTGAAATCACTTTGGCTGAAAGTGGAGCAGCACCTGAGGGGCGAGGGCGTCGATCAATAAAAGTCTGACTGACTTGTGGTTTTAAGCCCGTGCTTTGACCAATTGATTGTGCGGTGGCAACACGGTTGGCCTGCACCCATTTATCTGCAACATTAATTTGTTGGATAATGCCTTTGACTGCTTGAGGATATTTTTTTAAAAAATCAGGTGACGCCAAGTAAAAAGTATAATTCGGACTTAAACCTTGCCCTGAAGCAAGTACACGGGCTTGATCTTCAATCTGTGCAGAAGCAAAGAATGGGTCCCAAATCGCCCAAGCATCGACGGCTCCTTTTTGGAAAGCGGCGCGTGCATCAGCAGGAGTGAGCCAAATGGGTTGAATATCCGACCATTGCAAGCCAGCTTTACGTACAGCTTGAACCAGTAAATAGTGAGCGCTCGAACCTTTTTGTAGTGCAATACGCTTACCTTTTAATTCGCCGAGTTTGGTTATTTTTGAGCTTTTCGGTACTAAAATTGCCGAAGCCAACGGTTTGGCCGCTTCATAGGCAATATAATACAAAGGCTTATTGGCTGCTTGTGCGTAGACTGGTGGCGTATCTCCTGTGACACCTACATCCAGTGAACCAACGGCAAGAGCTTCAAGAATCTGTGGTCCTGCTGGAAATTCACTCCAAGAAATTTTGGCATTGGGAAATTCCTTTTCATAGAGTTTCTGTTGTTTGGCAATTGCAAAGTTAATCGAACTTTTTTGAAAACCAATACGCAATTCTTTCACTGTTGGGTCGATTGCCCACACCGAAGTTGACCCAAGCATTGCACTACAGATCAACATTGTTGTCATTGCATGAGTAGGAGCATTGAACCATGATGATGTTTTGTGTTGTACAAAGTGTTGGGTCATTTTGATGTCCTCATTACATCGCATTGTGCGAAATTAGTGGGCTAATACAGCCGCTTGAATATTGATTTTGTTTGGAATAAGTTTTTGTTGATAAAAAGCATCAGCGACATCTTGTTGCTTTTTCACCACATCATTAGAAATCGGACTTACCCCAAAACCCATCCGTGAAATGGATGTATTGAGTACATCAAGCGGTAAGCCTGTTGGTTTTTCTAAAAGTTTTGCTGCATCAGTTTGATGTTGAGATACCCATTGTGTGGTGGTGTTCAATTCATTCACCACGACCTTTAAAACATCGGGGTGTTGTTCTGCAAATTTACGATCAGCCAAATAAAATTGATGGTTATTCACCACATTTTGACCAGTAGCAATCACTTTTGCATTGAGCTGTTTTTCAGCAGCAGCAAAGAACGGATCCCAAATAACCCACGCATCGACTGCACCTTTTTCAAAAGCAGCACGTGCATCGGCAGGCGGTAAGTAGACCACTTGGATATCATCCAGTTTTAAGTGATTTGCCTCCAATACTTTGAGTAAAAGGTAATGTACGTTAGAGCCTTTGTTCAGGACCACACGTTTACCTTTGAGGTCTTGTACCGATTGAATAGGTGAATCTTTAGGGACAATCAGTGCCTCAGCCAAAGGTGCAGCAGGCTGATTGGCAACATAGACCAGATTGGAATTTGCCGCTTGAGCAAAAATAGGAGGTGCTTCACCTGATTCGCCAAAAGATACGCTTCCCACATTTAAACCTTCCAGCAATTGTGGACCAGCAGGAAACTCAACCCATTTGACATTGACCCCTTTTTCTTTAAGCGCTTTATCTAAGTCACCACGAGCTTTGATAATCGGCAACACACCATATTTTTGAAAACCAATATTTAAAGTCGTGCTTTCTTGTGGTTTAGAACATCCAGTCAGCATCATGATGGTGGCAAGGCTAGCACTTAGAAAGGAGATTTTTTTCCATGAAGGTTGAAATAAGTGCGCCATGAGTCACGATGCCTGTGTAATGTAAAAAGAATGAGCATCAGCTTAAAAGGCTTTGTATTTTCAAAAAAATAAGTTTTTGATGATTGCTAATGAAAAAAAAAGATAAATGATTAAATGCTAAAGTTATCGTTAAATTAGAAATATAAAATTAATATTCTATAAAAATAGAAAGTTATAAGAATATGAAAAGTATAAATTTATTGTTTTTATTTAGATTAGGAATATAGATTCCATGAACATGCATAAGCAAAACATCTCAGTCATGGAATCTATTTAGATAAGTTTAGATGTAAATGTGATAATTCATAGAACTCAGTTTGCTTTGAAGATCAGGCAATCCGTTTTTTAAATACCATTGAATTACGTTGATAGTTATATAGGGCTTGCCGCGCTTCTGGTAAGTCATCAACATTCGCCAATTCAAAACCATGCTCTAAGAACCAGTGTGCTGTTCGTGTAGTGAGAACAAACAGTTGTTGAATGCCTTGCTGGCGTGCATGTTCTTCTAGGAAATGAAGAATTTGACTACCTCGATTCGATTTACGATAGCCAGGGTGGACAGCAACGCAGGCGATTTCAGCGGAGCTTACTTCATCATTTGAAGTAGGAATTGGGTAGAGTGCGGCACAAGCTAAAATTGTACCGTCTCGCTCGATGACAGCAAATTTATCAATTTCAGTTTCAAGTCGTTCGCGTGAACGATAGACCAAAATCCCTTCTTCTTCTAATGGGCGTAATAAATTGATTAAACCACCTACGTCACCGATATTTGCCATACGCACTTCTTCATAATGTGCATCTGTGATCATGGTGCCATGCCCATCTCGGGTAAAGAGTTCTTCAATTAAAGCGCCATCATATGCATATGAAAGGAGGTGCACGCGATTGACCCCTTTTAAGGATGCCTGTTTGGCATTGTGTAAATGCAGTGCAATTTCAAAATTTGAATCTTGATATTTTTCAATGTGTCTATCAAGTTGGTGTGGGGTAATTTCACGTTTTAATTGACCGTACTCATCCATCAAGCCTTGTTGACTACCCAAGAAAATCAACTTATCCGCTTGCATGTGAATGGCGGTTTTTGTTGCCACTTCTTCTGCGAGTAAATTAAACACTTCACCAGTGGTTGAATAGCCTGTTGGACCTAATAGCACAATATTTTGATTGTCTAGATGACGTTGAATCGCCTCAGTATCAATGGTTCGAACCTCACCAGTGAGCTGAAAATCAATCCCATCTCGAATACCGTAAGGTTTTGCCGTCACGAAGTTACCCGATACAACATCAATGCGAGCACCAAACATCGGTGAGTTGGCGAGCCCCATAGACAATAAGGCTTCAATTTGTAGTCGAATCGAACCTACAGCACTCATCACACAGGGTAAAGAAGCACGTGTGGTAATGCGACGATTGATATGAATCGGACTCTGAATTTTATTTTGGAGCAAATTTGCATTGATTTGCGGGCGCGCGCCGTGGACCAAAATGAGTCGGATACCTAGTGAATGCAATAGTGCAATATCATGAATAATATGCTGAAAATTTGGATGTTCAACGGCTTCACCACCAAACATCAATACAAAGGTCTTGCCCCGATGGGCATTGATATAAGGTGCAGAATGACGAAACCAATGCACATATTCTTGCGCTGTGCTTTGCGTTGTTTCTGGATTGTCAGTTTGCATACCTATCTCAGTATTGTTGATTGCTATATGATGATTCTAAACAAAAATAACTGAGAAATAATAGTCAAAATAAAAAAAGCACTCGAACGTGGGAGGACGAGTGCAAAAGGGTTATTCATTTCACAATTAAATCTTGAATATAAGATGAAAGTTCACATATTAAAAAGGAAGTGATTGACATTGCATTTGAAGCTCCGGTATCAACACATTTCCTTTCGATCTATGGATAAACTTAATCCTGAAATATAGAGAAATAATGAAGATATCCATGAAAATATGTAGTTGAAAGCATTGTTAATTCAATAGAATTGTCATGTATTTCTCAAAATATTAAAAAAACCCAAGCACAGTTGGGTTTTAGTTTATGTTAAAAATATCAGCCGATGACACGAATAATGCGGTGATTTTTTTGGTTTACCAATACATAGTCGCCATTGATTCTATACCACTGTTGATACTTTCCTGGCTTGGATAAATGACGATAGTTTTTATAGTTGACGTGATAACGAGAAGAGCCAAATTGAGAAGGTAAATACTGACCTGAACGCCAATGGCGGCTTGGAATAACGGTATTGCCATAATGCTTGTTGTTGTTCCAACGATGATCATTTCGATGATCCCAACGCTGTTGTTCATAACGGTGCTGTTGATCTCGATGGTCTACATGTGGGGCAGCGATAGCTGAAGTGGTTATCAGTGCCGCCATCGAAAGTGTGATCGTGGTTAAAATGCTTTTCATTTGATTCACCTGAATTTAACTTGTGTCCTTTAATGCTTTCAAATTACGCAAAAATTCGAGATAAATGGTGAGGATGATTTAGTTGAATTGTGAAATGTATGAAGATTTGATGAAGGCAGCCAATATCCTTATTTTTCTCGGTCCTTAGAAATCTCAAAGTCGTATCTCTGCTGTGGAAATCTACAAAATGAGAGGCTTAATACGCAAAACGATCAATTGTTCAATGAGCTTGAAAATAAAACGAACAATCTGAAGTTAATTTTAATAAAAAAACCCTCCTTGAGAAAAGGAGGGTGAGGAAGGCGTTGAGTTTTAACGGATGGATAAAGCAACTGAATAGGGACTGTGCTTTTGATCATTTTAATATTAACGGACGACTCGAATAATATGGTGGGTACGTTCGTTAACAAGCACATAACGTCCATCAACTTTATACCAACGCTCAAATTTGGCTGGTTTGTGAAGGTTTTTATAAACACGATAATCATTCACATAGTAATGATTGTCATGGTAGCGTTCAGGTAAAATTACACCTTCTCGCCATTCAAATTTTTCATGACTAGCCATAGGGCGATGATCACGACCATGATCCCAATCTGCCATTGCTGAGGTTGCGATTAAGGCACTGAGAGAGAGCGTGATTGCGCTGATAACTTTTTTCATTTGAATTGACCTTATAAAACGGATGATCTATCCGATGATTCAAAATTACTCCCGAATTTGAGATAAAAAATGGAGAAATATCATTGAATTGTGAATTTACATGCAAGTTCTATAAATTATTCTCATCGCTTGTAAAAGCAGAAATTGAGCAAAAAAAAGCTCAAACGAAAAAGGTGTTTGAGCTTATGAAATTGAAATATTGATCAGTGTTACACAGACTACATGCCACGGATACTCACAATATTATTGTTATCAGAATCAACTAGGATATAGTCATTATTAATTTTATACCATTGTTGATTACGTGAGGGTTTTGGTAGATTCTCATCCTTATAATCAACTTTATAGCTGTTTCCTCTGTAATGTTGTGGCATTACATAACCCATTTGCCATTTATGTTGCTGTAAACGCTTTACACCACGTTCTTCTCGCTCCCGACGTTGCTCTTGAATATTATCATCGTCATTCCCACGAAAATTACGCCCACGCTCACCGCGATCACGCTTACCTTGGTCATAACCATGGTCATTGTCAAAATGAGGACCTGCAATGGTAATTTGAGTCGTCAGCAGTGTTGATAGAGAGACTGCGATGATCGCTAAAATCTTTTTCATAATCATCCTCGCTTATCCAGTGTGTTTATTTTGACCTCACTACTGTACTGCTAAATTGCAGAGAAACTGTGAAGAAAATTCAGTTTTTCATTAAAAAATACAGACATAATCAAAACATATTTCTGAAAAAGTGAAAAGGGTTATCGTAATGCTTTGAACCACAAACGCTCATGTACTTTTCTTTAGTGCACATTTTATGATTAAAAAAATGTAAATATTTATAAATATTGTTTTTAGCTGAGTTGAAGCGTAGCGCTAACTCAGCTTTGATCAAACAGTCTAGTACCATTGGTCATTCATATCCTTGAGACAATTGATCGCTTTGATAATATTTTCTGCTTGATAAGCATCATCCAGTGCTTGAATAAAATCATTTGGCAGTTGTAATTGTTCGATTGAACGGATGATCTCTACTTTATATTTTAAATCAGTCATGATTCATTCCTCTCCAGATCTGGTTTTGTTGAGGAAAACTATAAAGGACCTTATGTGATTTGAAAAACTGGATATAATTATACTTTTGATTGAATAAATCGATTTAAGTGACTTTCTAAATCTAAACTTTGATGATGTTTATAAAAAATTCACTCAACAATATTTTCCCCTCACTGATCACAACCGCGGTGAGGGGAAAATCAATCAGTCTTGTGCGTCGATACTTTCGCCATTTAATGAAAGACTGTCATCACCCATCAAGTAAAGATATGCTGGCATAATTGATTCTGGTGACGGTAGCACTTTTGGATCTTCATCAGGATAGGCTTTGGCACGCATTGCCGTACGTGTACCACCGGGATTAATACAGTTATAGCGAATATTCGGATAAGTATTTTCTTTGGCAAAAATTTTACTCACCGCTTCAATCGCTATTTTTGATACCGAATAAGCACCCCATTGTGCGCGTGCTTCTCGTCCAACACCTGAGCTTGCAAAGACCACCGAGGCATGTTCAGATTTTTGCAATAAAGGCAGGAGTTCTTGGGTCAAAACAAAAGGAGCACGTAAATTCACTGCCATCACATCATCCCAAACTTCTTCGGGATAGTTTGCCAGTTCCACACGTTCACCTAAGATACCCGCATTATGTAAAATACCGTCTAAACGTCCAAATTGCTGTTCAAGCGTATCAACCAAAAGTTCGTAATCTCGAGCGGAAGCCGTTGAGAGTTGTAAAGGTAAAATCGCCGGCTGCGGCGCACCTAATGATTCAATTTCATCATAAATGACTTCAAGTTTATTGAGCGTACGACCATGTAAAACGACAGTGGCACCGTGTAAGGCATAGCTGAGTGCTGCTGCACGCCCAATACCGTCTCCCGCACCCGTAATCAGGATAATTTTATCCTTCAATAAATCTGGGCGAGGTTGATATTCTGAATATTTCATGGGAGACCTCCTATAGTTGTTATGATGTGATTTGAGTTTCAATATAAAAACATTGAAACATCATATTCAAGATGTTTCAGTGTCTTTTTATTATCTTGTTAGAACAATTAAAGAATTTTTAACAATTCTAAATGTTGACAAGTTTCTTGATAACTTGATGTAATTCATCAACATTATCCACAATACAATCCGCTTGCCAAGCACCTAAATCATCTTTGTACTGTAATGGTAAATAACCATAAGCAGCAAGGATGGTATACATCTGCGCATTTCGTCCAGCATCTATATCACGAGGATGATCGCCTACATAAATGCATTGTTCTGGGGCAATATCAATCTGTTTTGCAGCTAAATACATTGGCTCAGGGTCAGGTTTAGTCTGTTTCACGTCTTCTGGGCAAACCAGTACAGCACAACGCTCAGTTAAATTGAGTGCTTGAAGTAACGACTCACTAAGCCAACGAGGCTTATTTGTTACAATACCCCAAGGAATCTCACTGCTTTCCAACTCCGCTAAAAGCGGATACATACCTGCAAAGAGATCTGTATCAACGGCAATGTCTGCACCATATAAATCCAAAAAATGTTGGCGATGAGCGAGAAAAACCGGGTCATCAACTTCAAGTTCTGGATAAACCAGCTTGACCATCGCACGCGCGCCTTCAGAGACTTGGGTACGGATCAAATCTGCATCGACAACAGCACGCCCTTCATTTCTGCACATATCTTGGATGATACGAATAAAATCTGCGGCAGTATCAATCAAGGTGCCGTCTAAATCAAAAAGAACAGCTTGCATCAGACACCTTCATTCACGGTATATACCATATAGTTCACGTCTACATTTGGTGCGAGCCAATAGTGTTTGGTGAGCGGGTTGTAATGTAAACCTGTCATATCTTTAAGTGTTAAGCCAGATTGACGAATGTCATGAGCCAGTTCTGAAGGCTTAATGAATTTGTGATAGTCATGCGTGCCTTTTTTCAATAGACGTAAGACATATTCTGCGCCAATAATCGCAAATAAATACGATTTTGGGTTACGGTTAATGGTGGAGAAAAACACATGACCATTGGGCTTAACTAATTTTTGACATGCTTGAATAATCGAAGCAGGATCAGGCACATGCTCCAGCATTTCCATACAGGTCACAATATCGTACTGACCTGCTTGCTCTTCAGCCAGTTGTTCTACAGGGATTTGTCGATATTCAATATTATGAACATTTTCCTGTTCTGCATGTAAACGTGCCACATTGAGTGGCGCTGCACCCATATCGATACCCAAAACATCTGCACCACGACGAGCCATGCTTTCAGCCAAAATGCCGCCACCACAACCAACATCGAGGATCTTCTTGCCAGTAAGACCATTGGCATGTTCGTCAATCCAATTTAAACGTAATGGATTGATTTGATGTAAGGGTCTGAACTCAGAGTGCTGATCCCACCATAAAGCAGCTAATGCTTCAAATTTAGCAATTTCCTGTGGATCAACATTAAGTTGCGACATGTTCGTCACCTCTAAGTGAATTGTTTTAATCAAAAATTAAGTTCAGTTATGTTAGGGTCTGTTGAGATTTGATACCTTGGTTGTACTTTAGGCTAAAATTTATTCAAACAGATATGTAACCGAGTTAAGGGCTATTCCCTTACCGAGTTCCATAGCGAGGTTTGGGTGATCTTTGCCAAAAGTCTTGGAAACAATGGTATGTTTTGACATGACTCGGTGATGAATAATTTATTTAGCATAACTAAATTTCATTATGAATGCCTTGTATGACTAAAAAATACCGATTGTTGAAACCATAGATTCATTCTCGACAGACCCTAGTGTAACCATAAATCCGAAAAAAGCGATGAATCGTGTAAAAAACTTCACAGAAGGAAAACGATTTTCTCATATTTGTTTTATAGTGAATGCATAAGCTATACAAGACGACTTAGAGGACAATAAAGTCAATGAAAAAATTTATTTTAGGTGGCATGACCGCAATGGTGATGGCATTTTCTGCAAACACCATGGCCGCTGATTTTGTTGCAGGCAAAGATTATACCGTTGTTCAAAATCCTGGAAAGGTTGCAGTACCAGGTAAAATTGAAGTACGTGAATTTTTTTGGTACGGATGCCCACATTGCTTCAAATTAGAACCACATATGCAAACGTGGTTAAAGAAGATTCCTAAGGATGTTAACTTTATCCGTACACCTGCTGCGATGAATCCATTATGGGAACAAGGTGCGCGTGCATACTATGTCAGTGAAGCACTAGGTGTACGCAAACGTACACATTTGCCTTTGTTCCATACTAACTTTTCAGGTAATCAACAAGTTCTCCAAAAAGATGCCTTTGCTAAATTCTTTACGCAATATGGCGTACCTGAAGCAAAATTCAACAGCATGTATAGTTCATTTGCGATCACAGCAAAAATTGCTGAATCAAACCAGTTGGCACAACAATATCAACTTTCTGGTGTACCAGCAGTTGTGGTCAACGGTAAATATGTGGTTCAAGGTGAAGATGCTAAAGTGACACAAGTTGTTGACTATCTTGTAAATAAAGAACGTACAGGAAAATAAGCCTGATCAGTTCAGAAACCCGCAAATGTTTGCGGGTTTTTTTATATCTAAAGTGTTTAGACGATGTTTAAGCCAGTTTTCGTTGACCGCTTTTAAAAGCATGTTGATGACTCAAACTCACAATCAACAGCGCGACAATAAGCAAACCCAACATATAATGTGGAAAGCTTGAAGCCCCTGTGTGATTCAAGATCATGCCACCGAGCCATCCACCAGCTGCGACTGCTAAATTAAAAACAGTGACCAACATCGATTGTGCAACATCGGCATCTTCCTGAGCAGCATCGGCAAGTGCTGTCTGTAAGAGGGTAGGCGCTCCACCAAAGGTCATTCCCCAAATTGCGATACAGGCAAGAACGATCAGATCGTTATGGATAAAAATCAGTAATACGCAACTCAATGCAAAAACAATTAGGCTGATTAAGGTGAGTATTCTTAGATAACGATCTACCCATAAACCCACCAGCCAAATACCAAGAATGGAGGAGAAACCAAACAACATCAGCACAAGATCAAGATACTGACCTAATTCAACATGAGTTAAATAAGGTGCAATATAGGTATAGAGCATATTGTGGGCCAAGATCCAAAATAGTAAGACAGCCAGAATCGGTAAAATGCCAGCGCTCGAAACTACTCGTGTAATAGACTTGTCGTGTTGCTGGGGCTGACTTTGAAAGTCTGGAATCATGGCACGTACCCAAATGACTAGGATCAGTGCGAGTACAGACATTGCCCAAAAGACCTGATTCCAGCCAAACAAATGACCAAACCATGTTGCTAAGGGTACACCCAGAGAAAGCGCTAAAGGCTGACCGACACTGGCAATCGCCAATGCTTTACCTTGCAGATGAAAAGGAACTAAGCGCCGTGCATAACCTGCCAGTAGTCCCCAAATCACACCTGCTGACATACCTGCAAAAAAGCGTGCCACCAAGATAAAATAATAATGTGTCGAAATTGCAGTGAGACTGTTAAAGATCAGTAAGCCGATAATTGCATATAAAAATAAAGGGCGCCTGTTCCAGTCTCGTGTCAAGGTGATGACAGGGATTGCGGCAATCACAGAACCTAAGGCATAAAGCGTAATGAACTGACCCGCTTGAGCTTCGGTGATTGCTAGCCCCTGACTGATTTGTGGAAGTAATCCAGCAGGTAAGGTTTCTGTCATGATGGCGAGAAAGCCTGCTAAGGTAAAAGCAAGCAATTGCAATACAGGTAACTTTTCAACAGTATTTTTGGGTGATGGCTGCTTTTGAGATTTTTGATGATCAGACATGGGTGATTTCCTGTGCTGTGATAAGGTGGCATGCCTGTCTAGTCCATTGAGTTTGTAATGGGTTTGTTGTGATCTCCCTTGCATGATCAATAGATATTGATAAATTAAATTTATTCATATGGTTGGGGGTGAAAATTTTCATCATATTTAATCCTTGTTGTATCAAGATCACTGTGTTGTTGTGTTTTTATTGGAATGATTGTTCCAAAATGATTGAAATAAAAAGCCAAAATCTTGAAAGCATTTTGGCTTGTCGAATTAGAGAGATAGCATTGTTATATCAATGACATGTTGTAAAATTTTTTGTCTTTCTGCTAAATCACTACCTTTACCCAGTATTCGCATTCCTTGAATGGTATTGACCAAAAAATAAGCCAATGCTTCTGGATTTTTATCAATTGAAATCTCACCGCTATGTTGCCCATCAACAATGATCTGTGCTAAAGCTTGCTGAAGACGTTGAAAATTATGTTGTACTTGCTGAGCAACATCTGAGTCATGTGCAGCAAGTTCTAAAGCAGCATTGGCAACCAAACAACCTTTCTGTTGTGGATCTTTTAATTCATCCTCAAGAATTGAAAGCAATAATTGATGTATGCGTTCTTGAACAGACGCATCTCCAGTCAGTTTTTGAATATTTGCAGTAGTGATTGCCTGATAACGTTTTAATGCTTCTTGATAAAGTGTATGTTTATTTTCAAAGGTATTATATAAGCTGCTACGTGAAAGCCCTGTACCATCTACAAGGTCTTGTACAGAAGTTGCAGCATAGCCTTTTTGCCAAAAGACTTGCATGGCAGCATCGGCAATTTCATCTGGTTCAAATTCTTTGTTACGCATAGAATGTTTTTATTGGAACGATTGTTCCAATAATTTTTGCACTAACTTAAGCCAGTGTCAACCTTCGTCTAGAAATTTAAGTGATGGTGTTTAAGATGCTTTGACTTCCCAATTTTCAATCCCTTTGAAAATTAAGTGAATTTGAGTCACAGCTTGCTTTTTTAACACCATTTTCTGTAATTCAAGTTCGATACCTGAATACTGGCGAGACAGGCTAATCCAAGACATTGCCCAAGTAAAAGATAGATTAATCAGAATGTTGGTGATGACTTTTAAATCACTCTCATCTCGAAAATTATCAATCACTTCAAATTTTTTTAAATCACTGGCGAGATCATCATTCAAAAAGTCGATTTCGCGTGAAATGGCACGACGAACAATTTCTGAACCACCCCAACGTTCCGAAATCATAAAAATCCACTGTTGGGGACTACTGTCTACAGCTTCAAAGAATAGTTCCATACTGGTTTTGGTCTTGGCTTCTGGATGAGCAAGTCCTTTGCCCAATTGATGCAATACGTTTTTAAGGTATAAGGACACTTGATCGACCAACTCTTTACCTAACTCATCCATATCTTGAAAATGGCGGTAAAACGCTGTTGGTACCAAACCTACCTCACGGGCAACTTCTCTTAAACTGATACTCGAAAATGAACGACCCGATGTGCTTAAGGTTAAAGCAGCATCAAGTAAAGCCTGACGGCTCTGTTGTTTACGTTCATCGCGTATCGACATTTGGACATCCAAAGTTTTTTGTTGTGATGAGTCTATCAAAAAAAAAAATAAATTAAACGACGAATGTCAGTGTACAGGTGTTGACTGAATTAAAAAAATGATTATAGTGTACATATGTTCACTAAAAGAACGTTTGTTCACTCAATAAATAGCAAGCACAAAGAGGAACGTCACATGAGTAGCTATATGCAGTATCAGCCAGAATGGGTTCGTGAGGATTTTGTCGATTTTATCGCAGAAAAAATCAATCCTGTTTGGGCTTGGAAAAAAGTCAAAGCCACAGTGGTTAAAACACGTGCGTTGAGCGCTGACTTTTATCAAATTCAATTACGACCAAATCGTAATTTTAAACATCAGCAATTTAAAGCAGGTCAAAGTGTTTTGGTCACTGTAGAAATTGCAGGTGTACGCCAACAACGCAGTTATTCTGTCGTGAAATTTTTGAATAATGGCGACATTATTATCGCTGTTAAGCAACAAGGTAAGGTTTCTACTGCATTAAGCCAGTTAGCTTTTGGACGTGTGGTTGAACTGTCTCAACCTCAAGGTGATTTTGTTTTAGACCAAGATCGTACACCATTATTATTGGTGGCTTCTGGGAGTGGAATCACCGCAATTTACTCGCTGTTGCTTGAAGCATTGACTGATTCAGATCGTCCTGTAGATTTAATTTATTTTAGCCGGGATGAAGCATATCATGCAGATTTGGAACAGCTTTTTCAGCAATACCCACAGTTTAATTATCATTACATCAATACAGTTCAGCAAAAACAGCATTTAAACATCAAGCTATTGCAAAGTTTAGTTACTGATTTTCAGCAACGTCAAACTTATGCCTGCGGTGCGAATGCCATGATGCAAAGCATCAATCAAATTTATCAGGATTTGAATATTACAGCGCGCTTAAAACAGGAATATTTCCAGATTGCAGTAGACGAAAGCCAAGAAGCACAACCAATCGTTTTTTTACGCTCACAACAAGAGTTTGAAGCGCGTTCTAACCTTCTTGAGAGTGCTGAACATGCAGGGTTAAAACCAACACATGGTTGTCGTATGGGGATTTGCAATACCTGTACATGTACTAAAGTGAGTGGTTCAACCAAGAATATACTCACGGGTGAAATTGACCACGATAGCAATACTCAAATTAAATTGTGTATCAGTCAGGCCGTTAGTCCTGTGGTCATTAATCTGTAAATTAAAGTAATCATTTAAATAAATTTAAGCAACTTCTTGCTCTGTTGAAGCTAGGTGTAGGAAGTTGTACCCAAAATTCAGCGAAAGCTTCTAAAAATGAAGCGCTGAGGAGTAAAACAATGAATATGTCAGTCAATTTTCCAAACAGTAAATCGAAACATTTAAACCCTGAACAAACAGCAGAGTTTGGTCGTCGGGTGGATGAAATCCGCCGTGAAGTGATGGACAGCTTGGGGGAACAAGATGCCAAGTATATTTATAAAATTCGAAATTTTGTGCGTTATAGTGAAATAGCATCCCGTGGAATGTTGATGTTTGGGGGGTGGATTCCACCAGTTTGGGTCATTGGCACAGGATTGTTGGGTATTTCCAAGATCGTTGAAAACATGGAACTTGGACATAATGTCATGCACGGACAATTCGACTGGTTAAATGATCCAAGTTTGAATGGGGCAAACTATGACTGGGATACCATGGCAACAGGTGATGATTGGAAATATACCCATAATTATGTGCATCACACCTATACCAATATTGTCGGGAAAGACCATGATGTTGGCTATGGGTTGCTTCGAGTCAGTGAGTCACAAAAGTGGGAACCGCGCTTTTTATTCAATATCCCATTGGCGATTCAATTGATGGTATTTTTTGAATGGTATGTCGGTGTACAGAATCTGCATTTAGAAGATGCTTTGGTTTACAAAACCAAAACTTGGAAACAAGTTTGGGCAGATGCTACAAAATTTCGTAAAAAAGCGCGCCGTCAGATTTTAAAAGATTACGTGTTTTTTCCATTGATCGCAGGACCAAATGCTTTACCTGTTTTGGCAGGGAATGCGATTGCCAATGTGATTCGTAGCCTATGGTCTTCAGCAGTGATCTTCAATGGTCATTTCACTGAGGATGCCGAAACCTTTGAAGCGGATAATGTTGAAAATGAAACACGTGCAGAATGGTATTTACGCCAGATTCGTGGTTCGAGCAATTTTACCGGAACCGATTGGTTGCATATTTTAAGTGGTAATTTAAGTCATCAGATTGAACATCATCTATTTCCAGATATGCCTGCGAACCGTTATGCGGAAGTTGCTCCCAAAATTAAGGCGTTATGTGCAGAATATGACATCAATTATAATGAAGCGAATTTCTTTAAACAGTTTGGTAGTGTGTGGGTACGTTTAGCGAAATGTTCTTTACCTAATCACTGGACCACAAGCATTACTCAATCAGTGCAGAAAGTGAAAGGGATTTTTGCTTAGATTTTATCTTACAAAGCCCTTTTGTGGTGGTGAAAGTCCAAAAGAACCTTGTTGAGAGCGACAAGGTTCTTTTGTTTAAAATATAAAAACTCAATTTTAAAATTCAGCTTCGGGTCCAATCATGATTGATCTTTTTTAATCAGCATCCTTGGTGATTTCCCCGACATTCTTTTAAAAAAGGAGATAAAGGCACTCTCACAGGAAAAACCTAAGTGATGGCTGATCACGGATATTTTTTCATTTTTAGATAATAATTCTATCGCTTTCAGAAAACGCCATTGTTGTCGCCATTGCTGATAATTCAAACCTGTTTCGCGTAAAAAAATTCTGCTAATGGTTTTTTCACTGAGTCCAACCAGATCTGCAAATACATTTAAATGCGGTAATAGCTCAGTACCTAAAAATTTTCTTAATCGACGATCAGTTGGAAATTGTAGAATAACCGATACTGATGGTGCAGTTTCAATTTCATTCAATCCAACATTAAATAAATCCAAAAAAGGTCGTTTGCTCCAGTCCGTATCAAAATCAGCGAAAGCGATTCTCTCCAATATTTCTTTTAATAAAGCACTAACTTGCAAGACTTTGACTTCTTTAGGAAGTGCTGGGTATTGAACGGTATTAATATATACCGAGCGATAGCCGGTCACTTGGCTCATTTCAGCACGATGAGTTGTGTCTGGTGGAATCCATGCGATATGTGCAGGGGGCAGGATACATAGCTGACCAGATAAGGTAATTCTAATACTGCCACTGTTGGTAAATAGCAGTTGTCCCATTTTGTGGGCATGTTCTCCCGAATCATGTCGAGCAATTTCCGAAGCAATACCGATCACATTTAATCCGAGTTGATCGGGATTAAAATCAGCATCCGCTGCTAACCATGCCATTGTTTGTCCGATTTTATAAATAATATGTCTTTTATGATTATATCTCTCAAAATTTGATTTTGTTATTTTTCTCGATGGTTCAATTCAACGTATTCAAAAGAAAATGTTAAAGAAATCTATATTTTATTTACTGGCTGTTTTGATGATGTTTCCCCAAGTTGTTGAGACGATCTACAGCCCAGCACTGCCTCATATTGCACATGGATTCCATATAAGTTCTGAAAAGGCGAGTCAAACGATCTCTTTATATTTCATTGCCTTTGCGCTGGGTATCGTCTTTTGGGGGCAGATGTGTGACATTTTAGGAAGACGAAAATCGATATTGGGTGGATTATTGATTTATGCGATTGCCTCGATTGCTGCGATTTTATGTCGTACTTTTGATGATTTAATCATCGCCAGAATGTTCTCGGCATTTGGTGCTGCTGTGGGTTCCATCGGAACACAAACCATTATTCGAGATACTTTCAAAGGCAAGGAGCTGGTCAAGATTTTTTCCATAATTGGTATTCTGCTTGCGCTTAGCCCAGCTCTAGGTATGGTATTTGGCGCATTCATCACAACATGGTGGGGATATCAAGGTGTATTTCTAGGTTTAGCGCTATTTTCAATCCTGCTTATGTGTTGGTGTGTATTTGAGCTCCCTGAGACGCTTATTAAAAACAATAAAAAAGTTCCTATTCTTCATATTTTTATTGCCATGCTTAAAGATAATGAGATTTGGAAAAACGCATTTTTGGTTGCACTTTTTAATATCAATCTTTTTGCTTACTATCAGTTGTCTCCTTTCTATTTTCAAATATTAGAAGCCTCATCATGGGTGTTTGGATTGAGCGGTCTGTGTTTGACCTTAGGCGCCATTTTTGGCGCATTACTGAATAAATCTTTGCTTAATAAAAACGTGAATCCCCATACTTTGGTGTCCATTGCGGCATTGATTGCGATTTTTGGGAGTGTTTTGATCTGTATCACTCTAGCCATCAAGAGTTGGTTATTTATTTTTCCTGTACTGTTGATCATGGTTGCATATGGGCTTGCCATCCCTAATCTTCTTGCGACAGCACTTAAACACTATGCCGAATGTTTAGGTACAGCAGGCGCACTGTTGGGTTTGATGTATTATTTATTATTAGGTGGGGGATTAGTTTTGGCTGGTTGGGGACAAAATTTGGCAGCAGTATTATTGATTTGTAGTGTGGCGACTTTATGCATAAATTTATTTCGGCATCGTGATGTATGAAAACTTTCACATTGATCCAATTATTTTTAAGATGATGCTCTGTCGCATGCAAGTGGTTTGGACCAATCTGTCAGTCAGCAACGTAGACTCAGCAATTTCAAAAACCACCATCTTGTAATAAAACCAACACTAGAGTATCTGTTATACTTAGCCGCATTATTTCTGAATCCAATAAGGACACACTATGCGTATCGACCAACGTGCATTAGATCAATTACGTGAAGTTAAAATTACTCGTAACTACACACGTTATGCGGAAGGTTCTGTATTGGTTGAATTTGGTCATACAAAAGTGCTGTGTACTGCAAGTATTGACAATTCAGTACCTCGTTTCTTAAAAGGACAAGGACAAGGTTGGGTAACTGCTGAATATGGCATGTTGCCACGTTCTACCCATACCCGTAGTGATCGTGAAGCGGCTCGTGGAAAGCAATCAGGGCGTACTCAAGAAATTCAACGTTTGATTGGTCGTAGCTTACGTGCAATGGTTGACTTAAAAAAGTTGGGTGAGAATACGATTACAATTGACTGTGATGTGATTCAAGCGGATGGTGGGACACGTACTGCTTCTATTACTGGTGCTGCGGTTGCACTGATTGATGCGATGAATGTGTTGTTAGAAAAGAAAAAAATCAAACAAGATCCGTTGAAAGGTTTAGTTGCTGCAATTTCAGTCGGGATTTATCAAGATGAAGTGTTACTTGATCTTTGTTATGAAGAAGATTCTAACTGTCAAACTGACTTGAATGTAGTGATGACTCAAGCGGGTGAATTTATTGAAATTCAAGGTACAGCAGAAGATAAACCTTTTACCCGTGATCAATCCAATGCAATGTTAGAAATGGCTGAAAAAGGAATCCAAGAGTTGGTCAAAAAACAGCAAGAAGCCTTGGGTTGGTAATTCCTTCATCATCTAAATTGCTATAAATCTAACGCATCTTCGGATGCGTTTTTTTATGTGAAAAATATAGTGGCGTATTTTGATCGTCATGAAATTGCCATTAAAACTTCACCCTATTGTCATTGGGATCATATTGACTATGGCTACATTTATTTCATGGACAGGACAATGCGAAATTTCCTCTTGATTGCAGTGACAAGTCTGAGTGTACTGCTCAGTGCTTGTAATGATGATAACAACGAAACATCAACCACGAATCCGCCAGCACCCAATTGTAAAGTACATTGCGCACCATAATAAAAATATAAGGAAATAGACATGAAACGTCGTGATTTTTTAATCAATTCTACAAAAACTATATTCGGTACAGCCGCTTTAGCCAGCTTTCCAGCCAGCATTCAAAAAGCCTTAGCGATTGATGCCAAAGTCGAAACAGGCACAATTAAAGATGTAAAGCATGTCATCATTTTGACTCAAGAAAACCGCTCATTTGATAATTATTTTGGAACATTCAAAGGCGTTCGAGGCTTTGGTGATCGTTTTACGATTCCACTATCAGACAACCGCAAAGTGTGGGAACAATACGACAAAGATAAAAATAAAATTTTTCCTTACCATTTAGACAGTACTCGTGGCAATGCACAACGTGTCAGTGGTACACCACATTCATGGACTGATGGTCAGTTTGCTTGGAACCATGGGCGTATGGGCAACTGGGTGCAATATAAACAGCCTCAATCAATGGGATATTACAAACAAAAAGAAGTTGAATTTCAGTTTTCACTTGCCAATGCCTTTACCTTATGTGATGCATACCATTGCGCCATGCATACAGGTACGAACTCTAACCGTATGTTCTTATGGACAGGCTCGAATGGTCCTAAAGCTGCGGGTGTGGCAAGTGTGGTGAATGATTTGGATAGTATTGGTCCATCAACCACGGGCTATGATTGGATGACCTATCCTGAGCGTTTACAACAAGCAGGTATAACTTGGAAAGTTTATCAAAATATGCCAGATAACTTTACCGACAATCCTTTGGCTGGATTTAAGCAATATCGTCGTGCCAATGAATTGTCAGGTAAACCCGTCAATAATAGTACCGTTTGTCCAGCCTACGATCCTGCAATTGATGCAACACAGCCTTTGTATAAAGGGATTGCCAATACCATGCCTGATGGTGGATTTCTGGGTTCCTTTAAAGAAGATATTGCCAAAGGTCAATTGCCACAAGTGAGTTGGATGGTCGCTCCTGCAACCTACAGCGAACATCCCGGACCATCAAGCCCTGTTCAAGGTGCTTGGTATATTCAAGAAGTGCTGAATGCGTTGACCGAAAATCCTGCAATTTGGAGTCAAACCGTTTTATTGGTAAATTTTGATGAAAATGATGGTTTCTTTGATCATGTTCCTTCACCAAGTGCGCCATCTAAGGACAGTTCAGGTCAAATGCAAGGTAAAACCACATTGACCGATGAACAAATTTCTTATGAATATGCAACACATGCAAAAGCTTCAGCTGGGCAACCAAACTTTACTGACCCAAAAGTCAGTAATGGTGTAGGGGTATATGGTCCGGGAATTCGTGTGCCGATGTATGTCATATCACCATGGAGCCGAGGAGGATGGGTGAATTCACAGGTTTTTGATCACTCTTCGGTGATCCGATTCTTGGAACAGCGTTTTGGGGTAGAAGAACCCAATATTAGTCCATATCGCAGGGCAGTATGTGGAGATTTGACAACAGCATTTGATTTTAAGAATCCAAATACACTTGCGATTGAAGAATTGATGGGTAAGAAAACCAAAAGTGAAGCGGATGCAATTCGCAATGCACAGGCCTTATTGCCTCAAGTTTCACGCCCTTTGAGTCAGGTTTACCCAGTTCAAGAGATCGGAACACGTTTATCCCGTGCATTACCTTACATTTTACATAGCAGCGCGAAAGTCGATTTGGCGGCAAAAACAGTCAAATTAATGTTTTCTAATACAGGAACACACGCAGCAGTATTCCATGTTTATGATCAGTTGAATCTTGAAGCAATCCCTCGCCGTTATATGGTTGAAGCAGGAAAGCAGTTGGATGACGTATGGAACACCACCACTGGAAAATATGATTTGTGGGTATTGGGACCTAACGGTTTTCACCGTGGTTTTGCTGGAGATTTGTCTAAATCTGCACAGGCTGAGTCATTGGCAGAAGTGCGGGTGTGTGTTGAAGAGTGTGATCCAAAGATCTATTTAAAAGTTCGTCATGATGCAAGTAAACCTGCAAAACTGATGGTAAAAGCCAATGCCTATCTGCCGAATAAAACGTGGAATATTGAAACAGCATCAACGGAAAAGGAATTGAACTGGAACATGTCTGATTTTGGTGGTTGGTATGATTTTACCGTCACGATCGAGGGCGACAGTTCCTTTAAACGCCGTTTTGCTGGACGTATTGAAACGGGTAAAGACTCTTTCTCTGATCCATATATGGGATTTATTGAGTCTTAATCTTTCAGTATTTGATTGTGCAGTTTGAAATAAGGTGCGTTTTGCACCTTATTTTTGAGTTGATCAAAGACCGCATCATTTGCGTAAAATTACATGTTTAAGCTTCCAATCATCTATTTACTTCAATAGATACATAAATCAGCACAATGTCCTATGTTTTATCTACAGAGTCTTCAAGGGTTTTGAAACAAGTCTTTTTAGAATAGGTGAAATTTTATTGAGTTGTTGGGGCATTTTATGAAAATTCTGATTTTTCTATTTGCAGTGATTACTTTTATGTTGATGGCAGGAGATCCTCGCCGTGAGGATTTTGAAAGCAAAGAATTTGAAGTCAAAAACAATGATCAACAACAGCAGATTGAACAAAAAGTTGATCAGAAAGATTCAGCAGAATCTTCCTGAACCAACCATTAGCTTTCAGCTTTCGATTTTAAAATCTGGTAAGTAAAGTTCTTGCCATTCAAGACATCCATATTCAAGTCTTTGTACTGCTGTAAAATCTCAGCTTGATTAAATTCACAAGATTTTTGTGTCTGTATACCTGTTTGATGAACAGTGCGATAACAAGAGCTGACATTGTTCACAAAGCGATAATAGGGTGAAAGGGGAACATGTGCTGCTTCAAGCACTTTAGGTGCAAGGAAGTGTGCAGCAACAAAAGGTCCTTTAAATTGCTTTCGGTCAATAGGAAAGTTTGCCCATACAGCAAGTGGTGTTTCAAAGAAACGCACATCTTTCTTTTCAGCTTTTTCTTGCTCGGATTTAAAAAAGCCATATTCATCATATACTTTTTGTAAATTTGGCAAATGATCACCAAAGAATATGACAATCGTAGGACGCTCAAGTTGTTTGACATTTTCAATCAGCATTTTCAATTTATCATCCGCACGCTGCATCCCTGTTAAATAGGTATTCAGTGCACGTTTACTGTTATCGCTGATGCCGTCTTTGGTGATTTTAAAATGGTCTTTACCAAAACGATCATCGCTATACATCGGATGGTTTTCAACACTGATCGCATAGATAAATTGCGGTTTATCTGTATTCTTCAGTTGATTTTCAATACTGCTATAAATCAAATCATCTGTTGCCCAACCTGCAGCATTGATATATTTGGCACGGTCAGCCATGTTGATCATATTTTCAATCGAGGTAAAACGGTTGAAACCTAGATTTTGATAAACAGCGCTACGGTTATAAAAATATTTACCATTGTTATGCATAGCTGTTGTTTCATAACCTAAGCTATTTAAATACATCGGCAATGAGTAGGTTGGGCGTTTCAGTTTTGATACATAAGCCAATTCATTGTGATTTAAATAGGTATTTAAACTGGTCAATACTTCAAATTCAACATTGGCAGTACCACCCCCAAAGCTTGGAGAAAGTACAGTAGAAACCTGATTTTTATTGATTGTTGGGGTGATATTCCGAGGAATGCTTTTGTCTAATTTTGTAGCATCCCAATGCGACTCACTCATGACAAAAATAATATTGGGCAGTTGTTGCTGAGGCTGATCCTCGGATTCTAGATTCGATGTGGTCGCTTGTTGATTCTCATCCATCATCGGTTGATAAAGCGTCGCCACTTTTTCTTCAGGAATCACTTCAGTTTGGAAGATTTTATTGTTTAAGCCATCCACGGTCTTAGAAAAGAAGAATGTTGGAAATCCCAAATATCGAATAGTTAAATGATCACCAATCCAATCACCACGTGTATTGGGTAAGTATTGTGCATACTGACAAATCGAATTTTTTGCAGCATTGGCGCAGGATTCACTAAAATTATTTTTAAAATTAGCAGTAATAAAAAATCCAAGAATCGCAAAAGATAGAATGCTATTGGTTAAGAGTAAGGGTTTACTACCTAATTTTTCTTTGCGGTATAAAAATACAAACAATGCAATAAACACCGCGATAGCAGCAAAAACAGCAAATTTTAATAAGATGGGTGAGGCAATAAAGGTTTCTTTAAATAATAAAAAATCACTAGGGACTAAGCTGGCTGAAAGATATTGCTCTTTTTTAATATTGATAAAACTGAGTAAAAAAATAATAAATTGACTCAGTAAAATCGTTGCAAAGGTTTTTCTTAAAATTAAATAGAATAAGCTGATGAAAGCATAATTCATTAAGATAGAAAAAGCATATTTATACAGGCGTGGCTTTAGATAGATGTCACGTAATTGAAAGAAACGCGTGATATCTTCTTGGTATAAGAAAAAAGCAAATACTGATAAAAAAGCGACAAGTAAAAACAAAACTTGTTGTTTCAACGTCTTCATCGGCCTAATTTTAGCAAAGTCTTGGAGAGCCAAAAATTATAGGCTTATTCCGCCGATTTTTCTATGCAAACGCTGCCTATTTTGTAAGCAAATTAGACCAAATGAATAAAAAATAAAAGTGATACAAACAAGTAAAGAAGCCCAAAGAAACGACTCATTCTTTGGGCATAAGATTTAACGGCTTACTCGTTGTATTGCTTCATTATAAGTCTCACTTGGCTTATATTGATTGGCCAGTTGATAATGATGTTTGGCTTGGTCAAAATCCTGATTATTTTCATAGATTTTACCCATATTATAATGAGAATACGCTTTGGTATTGTCATTGGTCGCCAAAGCAATCGCTTTTTGATTTGCCCATAATGCTTCTGAGGCACGATTGAGTTTTTGATAAACCACGGCAAGATTACTATAGGTTTGCCCTACATTTGGATTGTAGTCTATCGATTGTTGATAGAGCATGGCTGCTTGTTCAATCTGATTATTTTTATAGGCTTTGTCTGCATTTAGGTTGAGTGTTTTAGCTCGCTTCTGTGCATCCGCAGAAACAGGCACAAGATTCACTCGGGTAGTTTGATTTTGATAATTCGAGACGCTTGAACCAACTTGACTGGCATTCACAGTGGTTCCAGAAATACGGTTGATGTCTTGAATTTCGCCTTCTGGGCTAATTCGGAAGACAGTCCATAAATTCCCGGTTTGACCTGTCGGGATATAATAGGAACGAATCAGCGACTCTCCTGCATAGACCATGACTTTGGCTTGGCTATTGGATAAATTGTTTGTGTTGGGTCGATCACGATCTGAAAAATCATGCACTGAATAAACGTAATATTGACCTTCAAGACGTTGATCAATGGTGACGGTTTCTGGACCATAAGAGTCAGTATCATCGACATCTAGATTTGCTGATAAGCCTTGTTTACTGTCCCAGTAAACATGCTGATTTTTATAACTTAAATGTGAATCAAGATCCAAAGGATTTTTGCCCCAGTTCAGGACAATACGCATACTGTTTAAATCTTTAAGCACAGGGCTGAGTGCATAGGTCATACCATCACATGGACATTTTGCCACAAGTGTTGAATAACCTGATTTTTTGATAATCAGTAAATTATCAGCGCCGTCTGCACCATTGCTATTGACTGTACTTCGTCCATCGGCATTGGTAGAGCTTGAGGCAGAGTGTTCACCATTCTTTTGTAAAATCACTTCGGCATTGGCAATATTTTGATCTTTGACGGTTGCACTTAACACATGAACATTGACGGTGTCTGCATGGCTAAAAATCGGAATCGCTAAAGTAAGAAGTGATGAAGATAGAATATGTTTTTTCATTGTTTATCTCTTATCTACACAGATGATTTATTGATTATTTAAAGTATATTGAGCATAAAAGTAGCTGATGATTTATTCACTGATCGTTATATTTTGTAATAAAAAAGCAGTACCGTGGTACTGCTTGATCAAGGCATATTCCGAGTGTTTAACCATTAAAACGCATTGATAAATCAATAGCTTTAACATCTTTAGTTAAGACACCCATTGAAATATAGTCCACGCCCGTTTGCGCCACTTCAGTTAGAGTCTCTAAGGTGATATTGCCTGAAGCCTCTAATTTACAACGTCCCGCAACATGCTTAACTGCATCGATCATTTGCTGTTGGCTAAAGTTATCTAACATCACAATGTCAGCTTGAGCTTCGAGTGCTTGATTCAGTTCATCCCATGTTTCAACTTCAACTTCAACGGGCTTGTTGGGTGCAATTTGACGTGCTTTGGCGATCGCCTGTGCAATTCCACCTGCTGCCATGATATGGTTTTCTTTAATTAAGAAAGCATCAAATAAGCCCAAACGATGATTTTGTCCACCTCCTACACCCACCGCATATTTTTGTGCAATGCGTAAACCGGGTAGGGTTTTGCGTGTATCCAAAAGTTTGGTTGCTGTGCCTTCCAGATATTTTACATATGCTGCAGTTTTAGTTGCTACAGCAGATAAAGTCTGAACAAAATTCAATGCTGGGCGTTCCACTGTCAGTAAACTACGTGCAGAACCTGCCAATTGATAGATCGTTTCATTGGCTTTGACGACATCGCCATCATTTTTCAACCAAGTGATTTTTACTGTTGGATCGTAGGCTTTAATCAAGGCATTCACCCAAGGTTGCCCAGCAAGAACCATGTCTTCACGTGAAATAATCGTTGCTGTTGCTTGCTCATCTTCTGGCGTGAGTAGGGCGGTGATATCCGCATCGCCAATATCTTCTTGGAGTGCTTGTTGAATATTAATTTGAATCGATTGTTCAAGCAAAGCTTCAGGTATGCTCATGGATATCCCTATTGTTGTCGCCCTTAAAAACTGAGCGATATATTAGCATTGTCATTGCAAGTTTGAAGAAGTTTTTATTTTATATGGATGAGAGTACACTAAAATATTGAAATTCGCTTTGTTGAAAATAAACAAGCCCTGTAGGAATAAGATATGCAATCGGCATCAAGGTTTCAGGTCGTAAATGGTCAATTGATTGGCGCAAGACAAGTTCCATCTCCAAATTATAATCAACGTCCCGAAAATACTGAGATTCAGCTGATTGTCATTCATAATATCAGTTTGCCGCCATCACAGTTCGGTGGTGGATATATCGAACAATTTTTTCAAAATCAATTAGATTGGTCAATTCATCCTTATTTTCAAACCATTCAAGGGATGCAAGTTTCTACCCACTTATTGATATTAAGAACAGGCGAGATTATCCAGTTTGTTAATTTTAATGATCGTGCTTGGCATGCAGGACGTTCATCATATTTGGGGAAAGTGGAGTGTAATGACTATTCCATTGGCATTGAATTGGAAGGCAGTGACGATCGTGACTTTGAAGAAGTGCAATATCAACAACTCGTTGATGTGGTTGCTGCTTTGCAACTAGCTTATCCGAAGACTGATCATCATTTAGCAGGGCATTCAGATATTGCCCCAGGTCGAAAAACTGATCCAGGAACACACTTTGAATGGCAACGTTTTCGGGAAGATTTGACACAGAAAAAATTCAGTATCGAAAAAGATGGCTAAAATAGATTTCTGTTTATGATTTAACAACGCAATTTTGAGAATATTTAATTACAATAGCGACTTTATTTTAACTAGGTGAATACGATGGCGCTGTGGCGATCCACCTTTATTGTTAGTGCAATGACCATGTTGTCTCGAGTCTTGGGTTTGGTACGAGACATGGTCCTACTCAATGTCTTTGGTGCAGGTAAAGATTTTGACACATTCGTTGTTGCCTTTCGTATTCCCAATTTTTTCAGGCGATTATTTGCTGAAGGGGCTTTTTCTCAAGCATTTATTCCAGTCCTCACTGAATATAAAACTACAAAACTGCATGCTGAAGTGCAAATTTTGATTAGTCGGGTGTTTGGTTGTTTGTTAATGGTGATGTCATTATTAACGCTAATCAGCATGATTATTGCACCTGTCATTTTGTATGTTTATGCGCCTGGCTTCCACAGTGACCCTGCTAAATTTAACCTTGCTGTCGATATGTTTCGTTTGACGATTCCATATCTGATGTTTATGTCATTGACCGCTTTTGCCAGCAGTATTTTAAACAGTTACGGTTCTTTTGCTTCACCTGCGTTCTCACCTGTGCTGCTCAACGTTGCGATGATTGCAGGGGCTTGGTGGTTAACACCTTATATGGCAGAGCCGATTATGGCCTTAGGTTGGGCTGTGGTTGCAGCAGGGGTTTTACAACTTGCGATACAAATTCCTGAACTTTGGAAGAAAAAATTACTGATTCCACCTAAAGTTGATTTTAAACATGAGGGTGTGGACCGAATCTTAAAGCTGATGTTACCTGCTTTATTTGGGGTGTCGGTGACGCAGATTAACTTGTTACTGAATACAATCTGGGCATCGTTTATGCAAGATGGTTCTGTATCTTGGTTATATAGTGCAGAGCGAATGACTGAATTGCCTCTAGGGCTGATCGGTGTAGCGATTGGCACAGTGATTCTTCCTTCACTTTCGATGAGTAAAGCTGAACAAGACCAAGCCAAGTTCCGTAGAATGTTAGATTGGGCTGCACGTGTGATTGTTCTGGTGGGTGTTCCTGCCAGTATTGCATTATTTATGCTGTCTACCCCAATTATTCAAGCACTTTTCCAGCATGGTGCTTTCGATGCACGTGATACACAGATGACTGCATTGGCTTTGCAATGTATGAGTGGTGGTGTATTGGCATTTATGTTGATTAAAGTCTTTGCTCCTGGTTTCTATGCGATTCAGGATACCAAAACCCCTGTACGCGTTGGACTAATGGCCGTTGCTGCTAATGCCATTTTAAATATTATCTTTATTGGTATTTTTAAATTAATTAATTGGCAAGCAGAGCATATGGCTTTAGCGATTGCATCATCTGGTTCAGCTTTGGTGAATGCCGGGATGTTGTATTTTTATTTGCATAAAAAAGACATTTTCCGTTTTGGCGCACATTGGAAAAAACTTTTCATTCAGTTTGCGATTGCCAATATCGCCATGATCGCAGCGTTATGGTGCGCTTTGAATTGGTATGATGGTAGTGTTTCTCAATGGATTCGGATTCTTGAGGTCGTCGGCTTATGTCTGGTCGGTGTAATTGCTTATGCTGTTGCTTTACTTGCATCGGGGTTTAGACCAAGACATTTAAAGCATTAACCATGAGATTGGTGCTTATCAGAAATAAAAAACATCGCAGATTAAGCGATGTTTTTTAATATTTATGCTGAAGAAACTAAGGTAACACTTTCAACAGTTCTACATCAAAGATTAAGGCACTGTCTGGTCCAATCGCATCACCTGCACCCATGTCTCCATAGGCGAGTTTTGCTGGAATAAAGAAGCGATATTTAGCACCTTCTTTCATCAATTGTAACCCCTCAGTCCAGCCTTGAATGACTTGGCTGACTTGGAATTCAACAGCTTCATTGCGTGCAAACGAACTATCAAATACAGTGCCATCCAGTAAGCGACCTTCATAATTGACAGATACTTTAGACTTTGCTGAAGGTGATTTTCCAGTTCCTTGTTGCAAGATACTGTACTGTAAACCACTTGGGCGTGTAATCACACCTGCTTTTTTTGCATTTTCAGCAAGAAATTTTTCACCGAGTTGTGCATTTTCATCAGCCGCTTTTTTAAATTCTAGCAACTGTTTAGCTTCAGTCTGTTGCTTATATTGCGCTAATGCTTTGGCCATTTCTTCATCGGTCAATGCAGCTTTTTGACCTGTAGATCCTTCTTTAATCCCTTGAATAAAGGCATCTAAATTGATCTGTTTAAGTGTATCAGCATTGCTACGCCCCATGACATAACCATAGCTGTAGCCAAGTTGATCTTGCTGAGCGCTTTTATTGTTAATGGGTGCAGCAAAAGCAACGCTACTTAGTAAACCCATACTGAGTGCAATCAGTGTCTTTTTCATAATTAAAAATCCAAAAAAGGAGAGTAAAACTCTCCTTTCTTTTAAACGTTATTTCACTTGAATCAGTTCAACATCAAAAATGAGTGTACTGTTTGGAGGAATCGTTCCAGGCACACCTTGCTCACCATACGCCAATTTTGCAGGAATATACAAGGTCGCTTTACCGCCTTCTTTCATCAGTTGTAAACCTTCAGTCCACCCTGGAATCACTTGGTTTAAAGGAAACTCAACGGGTTGACCACGGTCATAAGAGCTATCAAACACTTTACCGTCTAAAAGTTGACCTTTGTAATGTACGGTCACTTGTGAAGTCGCAGACGGCTGTTTGCCTGTGCCTTCTTTGGTGATTTTATATTGCAATCCTGAAGCAGTTGTTTTAACACCATCTTTCTTTGCATTTTCTGCTAAGAAAGCATCACTGGAAGCATTAGACTGTTTTGTTTGTTGCAATTGCTTTTGTTGCATTTCTTTTTGGAACTCAACATAAGCCTTTTGTAGTTCTTCATCGGTATAGGCACGTTGCTTTTTCGCATGACCATCACGAATACCGTTAATAAATGTATTGACATCAACTTCTGGAGGAGTTTGGCTGGCAACTTCATAACCAAGCGCATAACTGATTTTTTCTACAGGTTTTGCGTCTTTTGACATTGAATGACTACTGTTTACATCAGCAGGGTGTTGAGATGCATAATAAACAGGAACAAGTGCAGCACCACCTAAGATTACAGCGATTGCGATGGGTAAGGCTTTACTCATAAAAATTTCCAAATTTTAATCTTTTAACAAGTTCATTTGCGGATGAACAGAAACTGCTCAAGCATATAACTTCTTTAGTCTAAACGATATAGTTATCTGAGCTGAACAACTAAAAATATACAGTTATATTGTCCATTGACCCAAGACAAAAAAGCCAGAATGAATCTGGCTTTTTTGTCTTATTTAAAATTAATCATCTTTAGTAGATGTATAAGCATAAGCGTAATTATAGCCATAATTACCGCCAGCTGTTGCTTGAACATCGTTGAGAATAATCCCGTTCACTTTGCTTCCCGCCTGTTCAAAGCGATTCACAGTCAGCTCTAACTCTTTCATCTGAGTTTTGGCATAGCGCGCAACCACCAAGTTAACACCTGCGAATTGTGAAATGATGATACCGTCTGTCACCGCTAAGATTGGTGGTGTATCAATAATAATATGATCATATTGCTGAGACAGTAGTGAAAGCAATTCACTAAAACGTGGTGAACTCAGCATTTCAGCTGCATTACCTTGATTTTTACCACGAGGTAGAAAATCTAGATGACTTACAGTGCTTGAATGCACAATACATTGTTCTAGCGAACTTTGATTGGTTAGATATTCAGTTAGACCTGGCGCGGTATCGTGGTCAAAGTATTTATGCAAATAGCCACGACGAATATCGGCATCAATCAAAAGGACTTTTTTATTACCTTGCGCAAAAATTGCAGCAAGGTTGGTTGAAATAAAGGATTTGCCAATTTCTGGTGCAGGTCCTGAAATCGCAATAATATTATTTTTTGCATTGTTCAAGGCAAAATGAATCGTCGTGCGGATACTGCGTAAACTTTCAATTGCAATATCTTCGCTATTCTTAACTGCAAGAATAGGAATCGACTTTTTCTTTTTCAGCAATTGTACACGGCTCTCTTGGATTGGAGAGCGTGGAACAGTGGCGTAAACAGGTAAGTCGAGCTCATTTTCAATACGGCTGGAATCTTTAATGCCCGATGAAAGCAAATTACGAAGTAGAGCAATCATTACTCCAATAAAGCCACCAACAAAAATAGAAAGAATCAGTACAATCAATTTTTGAGGCTTAATTGGTTTCACGGGTTCAACAGCGGTATCAATAATACGAACATTACCAATTTCACCGGCTTTTACAATTTTTAATTGCTGATAGCTGTTTAATAAAGAGGTGTAAAGTTCAGTATTGACTTTAACATCACGATACAGTTGTAAATATAAACGTTGGGTTTCAGGCAAACGTTTAATGGCTTGATTCAACTCAGTCGATTTTTTCTGAATTGCCGCAAGTTGTGCATTGATCTCTGTCATCAGCGGATGATCAGGGGTATATTTGGCCGAGTATTCCGCTTGCTTTTGCTTCAACTCGATCCGCATTTTTTCCAATTCAACATTCTGCTTTAACATCAACTCAGATTCTTGAGTGACATCAACGGTATTGTATTGTTCGCGGAATTTATTAAATTTAATTTCGGATTCTTCGAGTTGTTGTTTCAGCTCAGGAAGCTGCTGATCCAGAAAACTTAAGGTCTGCTTAGATTCTAAACTTTTACGCTCAATATTCTGTTGATGATAAACATTTAAAATATTATTAAGGACACGAGTAATATGTTGTTGATCTCCACCACTGTAACTAAGTCCAATCACACCTGTCATTTTTCCTTTTTCAATAACAGTGTAGTTAGCCTGAATCAGTTTCATCGCCGAGGGAAGTGCAAGTTTAGAGATGGTAAAATCTTGTTGAAATGGGGTAGAACTATTGATTTGAACTGACCATAGACCACTACTATCTTGAGCTTGATTAAGTTGGTTAAGAGTACCTTTAAACACAACCTGATCTTGATAGCTTAGACTAAACTGATTCTTATCTAAAAATTTTAAAACAAGTTTTTTATCATAATAATATTGCGGAACATCTAATCTTAAAATAGAAAAGCTAGATTGATTTTTTTTAAATTCAACAGCTTTAGCGCTATAGATAAGTTGAGTTTTGTCTTTTGAAACGAGTTTATGTAAAAAAGTATTTTCATTATCAATAATTTGAATATTTAAATTTAAATTGTTGATTACTTTTCCAAGCACAAGCCGTGAATTTAGAATTTCAATTTCTGGATCAGCGGGAGACTTTTGCCCCAAGCCACTAGCCACATCTTTGAGTTCACCCATTAAAGCCGCCGATGCAGCACTTTTACCATCTTCAACTTGCACCATCGCATCTGTTGAGTAGATAGGTAAAGTGACACGTAAATAAATTAGGGCACAGATCAAACTTAAAATGACACAAAGCGCAATCACTTTCCATTGGGCGATTAAAGAGAAAAACAACTCTTTTAAGTCAATCGTATCATCATTAGTTTTTGAATTTTGATTCATAGGTAAACAACTAATTAAAATTTATAGATGTGATTGCCAATCGTTGGCATAAGCTTGGATATTTTTACATGTTTCATCAAAAAAAGCTTGATCATGTTGATATGGATCAGGCACATTTTGATCCTGCCAATGCCCTAGACGAAACACTTTACCTTTGGCAAACGGCCATTTCTGTTCAATATGTTGAGACTGATTTTTACTCATCACCAAGATCAGATCTGCTTTTTTGATTAGTTCTGCATTAATTTGTCGTGCAATATGACTACGCATATCAATACTTAAAGCATCCATACAGGCAATCGCTTTATCGTCTGCACTATATCCAACCATTGCGGAAAGACCAGCAGACTCAATACTTAAATTAGGGTGATTTTGCTTTAAAAAAAACTCTGCCATTGGGCTTCGACAAATATTGCCAACACAGACCACCAGTATATTTTGGATTTGCATCTTATTTACCCAGTTGATCAAAGCTATATAAAGCACTTGAGAATGGAATAATTTGATTCATGATACGTTGCCAGCGTGTTAAGCCCGTAGCGTCAATATAAACGATATCATTTTTTTGCATGGCAAATTGATTGGCTAAAGCCAAATTACCCAGACTACTTAAGTTAAGATGATAAATAGTCGATTGCTTGGTATCCAAATTAGTACGCATTACATAAATTCGTGCAGCACTTGCTGAATAAGGACTAATGCCTTCACTCTCACCGAGTACATCGCTCAACGTCATACCTTGATCGCGCAATGTTAGCGCTTGGCTTCGGCTGGATTCGCCCATCACATAGAGTTTTTGATCTTGTTTGGTGTGGACAAAAATGGTGTCATTCGGTTGAATCAATAACTGATGTAGAGACAGACCCTGTTTTTCTAATTGAATGGTATTTAAGTTATAGGTTTGGCCATTTCGAATCAGTTGAATATTGGTTGTATCGCCTGTTTTTGTGTCTATACCACCAGCTTGACCTAATGCAGTATAAATACTGATCGGTTGGTCATTGAGGGTGTATTGACCACTTTTCATCACTTGACCATTGACAAAGTAACGACGCCCTTCATAAGACAATACACGGACAACCACATCAGGATGCTTTAAATATTTTGCAAACTGGTTGTGTAAAAAACGATTGGTTTCAGCTAAGGTTTTACCGGCAATACGTACTGATCCAACCAAAGGCAATTGAACATTGCCATTAGAATCAATTGGGTAACCTACAGCTTTGATATTGGTCGCATCTTGAATGGGAGGCGTAATTTCAGGGTATGCCCAAAGTTGAATCGAAAGAACATCTCCTGAACTTAAACGATACGTATTTTGTTGATGGTGAAATAAAGAACTAAGATCATTTGATTGAGCTTGCTCATTAATATTTAGACTTGGAATGGTGGTTTGGGTTAATTGAACAACTGAGAGTTCTGCACCTTGATCTGTTTTATATTGCCCTTGTTCTGGTAAATCATAGGTTTGAAGCCCTGAAGTGATTGCACAACCAGAAAATGAAATCGAGATGGCTAAAATAGTCAACAGTGATGTGTACGGATACTTCACATTCAAAACCCTTATTTTATATTGCGTTGTTACTTAGAATTAAATCTTGAAGATGGATTGTAAGCTAAAAAACACAGGTTGGGTATCTTCTTATATCGCTGTAATTGTATTAAAACCGAAAAAGAACTGTGTTGACTTGTATCTATTTAATGATTTTTTAGTATTTAAAGAATAAAGTCCTTCGACGAGGTCAATGTAGTGGAATGCAAGCAAATAGATCGAGCAGATGAGAAGCTATCAATATATGAATTTAAATTGAGTTTAGCTATAATTCTTTGTCAGTATTTATAGTAAATAAAAGTACATCTCTTAATGATAGTTTAGTTACTTTTAAAATTAAGGTTTATATTGAAAATTTCAACTACATTGATTAAAAATGATTTGCAGGGTGTTGTATGAGAATTTTGGTGACAGGTGGAGCCGGTTTTATTGGATCAGCAGTAGTTCGTTATATTATTAAGAATACAGATAATCATGTACTTAATGTTGACAAATTAACCTACGCTGGAAATTTAGAGTCTCTTAAAGATGTAGACCAAAATGAACGATATCAATTTTCACAAACTGATATTTGTGATCGTCAGGTCATGGATCAACTGCTTGAAGATTTTAAACCTGATTTGGTCATGCATTTGGCAGCTGAGTCACATGTGGATCGCTCTATTACAGGTTCAGCAGCATTTATTGAAACCAATATTATTGGAACCTATCAGTTGCTTGAAGCAACTCGACAATATTGGAATAACTTGACAGAAGATAAAAAACAAAGCTTTCGCTTCCATCATATCTCTACGGATGAAGTATATGGTGACTTAGAAGGTACGGATGATCTATTTCTTGAGACCACACCGTATGCACCAAGTTCCCCTTATTCCGCAAGTAAAGCCAGTTCAGATCATTTAGTCCGAGCATGGCAAAGAACGTATGGTTTACCTACGATTGTCACCAATTGTTCGAACAATTATGGTCCTTATCACTTTCCTGAAAAATTAATTCCTTTAGTGATACTAAATGCTCTAGATGGCAAGTCTTTACCAATCTATGGCAAGGGTGACCAAATTCGTGATTGGCTATTTGTCGAAGATCATGCGCGTGCGCTCTATAAAGTTGTGACAGAGGGTGTTGTTGGTGAGACTTACAATATTGGTGGACATAATGAAAAACAAAATATAGAAGTAGTCAAAACCATTTGTAAAATTTTGGATGAGTTAAAACCACAAGCCAATAGTCAACCTTACGAAACATTAATTACTTTTGTGAAAGATCGTCCTGGGCATGATTTACGCTATGCAATCGATGCAAGTAAGATCAAAAATGATTTGGGTTGGGTACCTGAAGAAAGTTTTGAAACGGGTATTCGAAAAACTGTTGAATGGTATTTGTCTAATCAGGATTGGGTTGAAAATGTTCAAAGTGGTGAATATAAAAATTGGGTCAAACAACAATATCAATCTGAAAATGCTTAAGCTTTGAATAATATGATGAAGATTTTATTACTTGGAAAAAATGGGCAGGTTGGTTGGGAGTTGCAGCGTGCTTTACAACCCCTGGGTGAAGTCATTGCTCTTGACCGCACGATGAATGACAATGGTTTGTGTGGTGATTTAGCAGATTTTGAGCAAATTCAAAATGTATTTGAGAAAGTTCAACCAGATATCGTAGTCAATGCTGCCGCATATACCGCTGTTGATAAAGCTGAATCAGATCAAGAAACAGCTGATCTGATTAACCATCTCGCTGTTAAAAAACTCGCTGAGCTTTGCGTAGAAAAAAAGGCTTTGCTGATACATTATTCCACAGATTATGTATTTAGTGGTGAGGGCGAAACAGCGTGGTCTGAAAATAATCAGTCTGAGCCTGTAAATTTTTATGGTCAAACTAAACGATTAGGTGAAATTGCCATAGAGCAAAGTGGGTGCGCATATATCAACTTTAGAACATCTTGGGTGTATGGCACATATGGTCATAATTTTATCAAAACCATGTTGAAATTAGCATCAAGTCGTGAAGAGTTAAATATTATCAATGATCAAATAGGTGCTCCAACAGGAGCTGCCTTGATTGCTGATGTGACTTGTCAAGCTTTGAGATATTACTTACTGGTTGGTTTAGATCAACAAAAACAGCTACATGGTCACTATCACCTTGCTTCCGCAGGTCAATGTTCATGGTATGAATATGCGCAGTTTATTTTTGATTTTGTAAAACAAAAAGGTCAAAATTTAACAATTCAAAAAGTTATTGCGATTGAAACATCAGCATATCCAACACCAGCCAAACGCCCATTGAATTCAAGATTGAATACCAATAAATTACAAACGAATTTTAAAATACATCTACCTCACTGGAGGTTAGGTGTAGCACAAGTTTTAGAGGAAATAATCCAATGAGCCAATTAAAACGTAAAGGTATTATTCTTGCTGGTGGGTCTGGAACACGTTTATATCCGATCACAATGGGTACATCAAAACAGCTCCTTCCAATTTATGATAAACCAATGATTTATTACCCGTTGTCTGTTTTAATGTTAGCTGGAATTAGTGAGATTTTGATTATTTCAACGCCTGAAGATTTGCCTAATTTTGAGAAGTTATTAGGCACGGGAGAAGAGTTGGGAATAAAACTTTCTTATAAAGTGCAGCCTTCACCAGATGGCTTAGCTCAGGCTTTTATTTTAGGTGAAGATTTCATTGGTGATGATAATGTTTGTCTTATTCTTGGAGATAATATCTTTTATGGGCAAAGCTTTGGCGCACAATTAAAGCGGGCTTCTGAACGACAAGCAGGGGCAACTGTGTTTGGATATTATGTTAATGACCCTGAACGTTTTGGTGTGGTTGACTTCGACTCAATCGGCAAGGCGCTAAGTATAGAAGAAAAACCAGAACAGCCGAAATCAAATTATGCAGTTACTGGACTTTATTTTTATGATAATAAGGTGATTGAAATTGCAAAAAATATTAAACCATCACATCGCGGTGAATTGGAAATTACCGACGTAAATAATGTCTATTTACAGCAACAAGAACTCAATGTCGAGCTTCTTGGGCGTGGATTTGCTTGGTTAGATACAGGTACTCATGACTCATTACTCGAAGCAAGTCAATTTGTTCAAACCGTTGAGCATCGTCAAGGTTTAAAAATTGCCTGTTTAGAAGAAATTGCCTTTAATAATGGCTGGATTGATGCTGGACAGTTATTAGATAGAGCAACTTTTTTTAAGAAAACGGGCTATGGTCAATATTTACTAAAATTGCACCAAGAACAGCAAAAGAAATCACAGATATAGTATTTAAAGTGTGTAGATTTTAATTTACGCTTAATATGTTAAATAGAGATATAAAAAATGAATGTAATTGAAACAAAGATAAAAGGTCTATTAATACTTGAACCTAAAGTCTTTGGCGATGATCGTGGTTGGTTTATGGAAAGCTTTAATCAAAAAGCTTTTGAACAAGCGTTAACAGCGCGAGGACTTGATATACCTGTGTTCGTCCAAGATAATCATTCACTATCTCAAAAAGGTGTATTACGAGGCTTGCATTTTCAAAAAGCACCCTTTGCTCAAGGCAAATTAGTGCGTGTTGTACAAGGTCGAGTTTGGGATGTTGCTGTTGATATTCGAGAAGACTCAGAAACTTATGGACAATGGGTTGGCGTTGAACTTTCAGCAGAAAATCATAAGCAGTTTTGGATACCTGAAGGTTTTGCTCATGGTTTTGTGGCACTAGAGGATAATACACAATTTTTGTATAAGGCAACAAATTACTATAATAAGGAAAGTGAAGGTGCAATTTTATGGAATGATACCACAATCGCAATTGATTGGCCGTTATATAATATTTCAAAGGTATTGGTGAGTGATAAGGATAATATCGCTTCTAAATTTAAAAATGCAAATTTATTTTAAATGAGATATATCGAAAATAAAGCTTTAAACATAGCAAGTATAATAATGCTTGCTATAAACAATTATATGTATAAATTTAAAATAAAAAAAATTAAATTTTTTTTATTAATTTTAATAAAAATAAAATTTGTCAAAATAAGAAAAATTCTAATTATTATTCATGCTTTTAAATTGCAAATATGAATCGTTTTTTTAATTATAGATAAATGTTTTTTATTGGATTTGGTATTATAAGTTATGAAAATAAATAGTGCACAAAAAGATACTCTATATCTATTTGTTTTGCAAGGTATGAATTATGCAATACCTATATTAATTATGCCGTACCTAATGATTAAATTGGGTGTAAATTCTTATGGCTTGATAGGATTTTCAACAGCTATAATTCAGTTTTTGATATTGTTTGTTGATTTTGGTTTTAATATGAGCGCAACCAAAAGAATTGCAGTATATAAAGATGATAAATTAGCTTTAAGTCGGGTTTTTTATTCCACTATTTTTGCGAAATGTATATTATTGTTTGTTAGCATCTGTATTTTGATAACTCTAATGATGATTCCAAATTTTTATGACTATAGGTTGGCATTATTGTGTTCATCATTGGCACTAATTGGTAACACTTTTACTTTCACTTGGTTTTATCAAGGGGTAGGTTATATAAGGTTTTTGTCAATTTTAAGTATGTTTTGTCGAATATTAATTTTGCCAACATTATTTTATTTTGTACAAACTAACCAGGATTATATAAAAGCGATTTTTATCAATTCTTTAGTTTATGGAGTAATAGCATTCGTATCTACCATATGGATTTTTAAAAAACATATGGTTACTAAAGTTAAAATTTCATTTGGTAATGTAAAGTTTGAGCTTAAAGAGAGTTTTCCTTTTTTTCTGTCCACAGCTTCTATTTCTATTTATACGCAATTGTTTGTTGTTATACTGGGTTTTTTCTCAACATCAGCAGCTGTTGGAGTCTACACTGCAGCAGATAAAATTATTCGAGCAATAAGCCTACTTTTTTATACACCAATTAACCAAGTATATTATCCTAAAATAGCGAGCATTTCATCCTACGATAGAAAACAAGCTTTAGGTTTATTAAAAAAAATATTTAAGTTCAGTGTTGGTGTTATGATAATTTTATCTTTAACAGTGTTTATTTTTTCATCTTTGATAGAAAGATTTCTTGGTGTTGAGTATGATGGAATTGGTAATTTATTAAAAATATTATCTTTAGTACCTGTTGTGGCTGCTATAGGGGGAGTGGCTGGTCAAATGGGTTTGATAGCTTACATTGATAATGCAAAATCTAAAAAAACTTTTCAAAATATATATATAGTTGCAGGAGTTTTTGCTATTTGTCAGGTATCTTTTTTTGCATATTTATACCATGCAGTTGGAGCTAGTATTGCTATGCTACTAACAGAAAGTTTGGTCGCAATATTAATGCTCTATTATTTTAGAAAGTATTACAAAGATGAAATTGAAAAAAATGATTTTAATCAGAGGATAAAGTAGGGAAATATGTGTGAAAGAAATAATATCTTAAATGATTTGCTGCTAACCTAAATATATGTGGTATTTTTAATGTAAAGAACATTGAAACTATGATATTGATTTTTATATATAAGTTATTTTTTTCGGTTTTTAAAAGTTTATTTTCATAATAATTGTGCAACAAAGCTTATGACAGCCTAGAGTTGATATTTGAATTCTACTATAATAAAAAAGAAATCACAGAATTCGTAACTTTTGAAAAACAATAAGATTTTTTTATTTTTTTTTAAAGTTGTAGCTTATTGGAGTTTAAAAATGTTTAGTGATGTAGATGTATCAATTATCATTGTGAATTACAATACAAATGATTTGGTAATACAATGTATAAATTCTGTACTTTTGCATACTAAGAATATTGAATATGAAATAATAGTCGTTGATAATAATTCTCCTGACAGAAAAATAGAAAGATTAAATGAAATTTTTCCAAATGTTAAATTAATTTTAAATAATTCAAATAGTGGTTTTGGAGCTGCTAATAATTTAGGAGCTAGATTTGCATGTGGTAAATATATTTTTTTACTGAATTCTGATACATTACTTATTGATAATTCAATAAAAATACTATATGAATTTATTAGACAAAACTCAGAAAGCGTTGGAGCTTGTGGGGGAAATCTTTGTGATGAAAATCTAAAGCCTGGTACATCGTTTTCTAGGTATATGCCTTCAATACTTTTAGATATTGATTCTTTATTTTTTAATAGTATTTCTAAAATTATTAACAAAGGAGATATTTTTTATTCTAGAGCTGAATCGCCTTTCAAGATATTAGGTAACATTTCAGGTGCTGATTTGATGCTTTCAAAAAAAATATTTGATGAGCTTGGTGGATTTGATGAAAGTTTTTTTATGTATTATGAAGAAACTGATTTACTATTCAGACTAAGAAAAAAAGGCTATCAAACTTATATTGTTCCAAAAAGTAAAATTATTCACCTTGAGGGGGCATCAGAAGAATTTAAGCCGGTTAAATGGGATTGGTCTTATGAAAGTAAGCAAAAATATTATAGGAAAAATAAATCTAATTTTGAATTAAAGTTATCTGATGTAATATTTAAAATTATAATAATTCAAAGATTATTAATATTTAAATTGTTTCATGATAATGAAAAATATAATTATTGGTTAAGTTTGAAAAAATGGTCAAAGACCAAGAAAAATACATAAAGTTACATGTTGTATCTTAATCATTTAAATCAATGTATCCAAAAATACTATGTATAGAATTCTATCTTGATGTATAATTGAATTCAATGGGTTTCTATGGTATTTAAAGTAGAGTTTTGGAACCAATAAAGCATATAGTTTATTTTGTTATTTAATGGAACCGTATTTTATATTTTAATAGAATGACATAATTGGGATATGTTTTATGACAATTGGTTTGGTTTTTTCTTTTAATATAATAATGTTATTGATATGTTGTATTTTTTCTGCAATGAAATCAAGTAGATTAATTAATTATGTGTTTTTAATTATATCAAGTTTTATTACCGCAATATATGCTGTTCAAAGAGACTTTGACTATGGTGATACTCTCAACTATGTTAAGTTTTATCGTTTTGATCATGTAAATATAAATTTTGAGCCTATATTTGATTTAGTTGCAAGAGTTTTTATTAAATTTTTCCCAGATGATCCTTTTTACTTTTTACTCTTCTGCGCTGTAATAACATCATCATTATTTTTTATAGCCTATAGAAATTTGGTAGGTATAAAATCTTCGTATTTTGTTTATTGGATACTTTTAGCAACTTTTTCATTTCACTATCTTTTATTTGAAGTGATTAGACAGGGTATTTCACTTGGATTGCTTGTCTTAGGGATATCTTATTTAGTTAGGGATAATAATTGGATTAAATATTATATATGTTTGTTGGTGGCAATTGGTTTTCATTATTCTGTACTTCCTTTTTTGTTTTTACCCTTATTATTTTTAATTAAAAATAAATATTATTATTTTTTAGTATTTATTGTTGTGGGTGTTTTTGGGAAGTTAATCTTTATGAAGGTTGGTGATATTGTTGGAATAACTGGTATATCTCAAAAGCTTGAAGTTTATTCAGAAATGACATCAGAATCTCAGACAATTTTAATAAGAAACCTTATGTTGATTTTTATTACTCCTTTAATATATAAAATATCAAAAAATAGAGCATATTTTAATATATATTTTTTATATATTATTATGTTGGCGATGACTTTGGGTATTGATGAAATAAACCGTCGGTATTTATTTGTAGGACCTGTTTTTTTAATTCCCATACTATGGAATTATTTTAAAAGAAAAAGAAATGGTTCTTTGCTAATGATAGTATATATGTTTATATATTTTTATATATTTTTAGTTCATTATTGGTCTATGTATGGCTTGTTAAATTATAAGCCACTGATTGAATTGATTTAAGGTTGAAAATGAAAAAAATTCTTATATATTTTACTAGTATGACTCCTGCTGGTGGGATTGAACGAGTAATTAGTACATTGGCTAATCATTTTAGCAGTTTTATGGAAGTAACGATTTTATTAAAAGATAGTACGTATAGTCATTATTATTTAGATAAGAGGATTAAAGTTATTTCTTTAAATTCAGATATTAATTTGGATATGAATAGTAGATTTAAAAGAGTTTTTCAAACCGCCTTTAATTTATTTGAAAGCACTGCTAAATTAAGAAAATTTTTATCTATGAATAATTACGATATATATTATTTAGCACATCCTGTAAATGTATTGGAATTTCATTTGGCTCATGGTATTAATGAAGATGTTATTATCACGGAGCATGGTGGTATAAATGCTTATAATTTTGTATATAAAAAAATTAAAAAAATTTTATACGTTAAATCACGTTGCTATGTTGTTCCTACATCGTCTGATACTAAAGTTTATAAAGATTTAAATTTTCCTGTGGAATATATTCCACATTTTAAGTCAAAATTAAATTATGTTCGCAGTGATTTATCCAAAAAAGTAGTTTTGTCTATTGGTCGTATAACTGAAGCTAAGCGACAATGGATCATGATTGACTTATGGGATAAAATTGTAAATGAAAATAATATTAGAGAATGGGAGTTGCATTTAGTTGGAAATGGTAACTTAAAAGATCAGCTTAATAACAAAATTATAACTCTTGGTTTGCAAGCTTATGTCAAAATATTGCCTCCAGTTCAAGATGTTGATGTTTACTACAAAAATTCATCTATATTTATGTTAACCTCTCATTCAGAAGGCTTCGGTATGGTTCTATTAGAGGCAATATCTTTTGGATTACCTTGTATTTCTTATGATTGCCCATCTGGACCTAGAGATATAGTTGAAAATAATGTAAATGGCTATCTGATTCCAATGGATGACTTTGATGCTTTAAAAATCGCTACGTTAAGCTTGTTGAAGAGTCCTGAAATGGTAAATCAACTTGCAGAAGGTGCTTATAATACTAGTTTAAATTGGAATGATGAGGTTATATTGAATAAATGGAAGAAAATTCTTTATTAATTTCGGTAATTATACCGATGTATAATGCTTCAAAAACTATAATTCGTGTTTTAGATTCTGTGAAGAATCAAACACTAAATTGTAGTTATGAAGTTTTGGTAATTAATGATGGTTCGACAGATGACAGTAAAGAAGTTGTTGAAAAATATATTGATGAAAATAAAGGTTTTAATATTATATTGATTGATAAATTAAATGGAGGCGTTTCAACAGCTAGAAATGCTGGTTTAAGTATATCAAAAGGTGATTTAATTGCTTTTCTTGACTCTGATGATGAATGGTTTTCTGATAAACTAGAAAAACAAATAAAAATATTAGATAGTAATTCACAAATTGATTTGTTAGGTTGTGCTTTTGATGGATTATATTTTAATAACCGTCCCGAAGGGTGTCTTTTAAAAATAACTATTATTAATTTGATTTTTAAAAACTATTTTCAACCATCTACAGTTATAATGCGTCGAAAAGTTTTTGAAAATATTGGTTTTTTTGATGAAAGCCAAAAGTATGCTGAGGAAGGTAATTATTTTATACGTATTGCTGATAAGTTTAATTGTTTTTTTTATAATACGAAAGTTATTAATTATGGTAATGGTAAATCAGGATTTGGTGTTAGTGGTTTAAGTGCAAATTTAAAAGAGATGCATCAAGGAGTTATTAAAAATCTCCAATTTGCATATAATACTCATTTAATTAGTTTTAATAAGTATATTTTAGCTCGAATAGTTGAACAGTTGAAATATTTTAGGCGAATTTTAATTGTAGGGTTAAGAAGATGATTTCTACTTATGGCATATTGGGCACCATTAAAATGTGCTATTTTTTTTTAAAAACGAAATTGTTTTTTCAAAAAGCTAGATTAATCCGTTTTCCAATAGATATTCGAAATAAAAAAAATATTGATTTTGGTGAAAATCTTACTACTGGTATTGGCTGTAGAATTGAATGTTTTCCTGAAAAAGTTACACCTAAGAAGCTTCTTAGGTTTGGGAAAAATGTGCAAATTAATGATTATGTACATATAACAGCTGCTAATAGTGTAGAAATTGGCAATAATGTACTTATGGCCAGTAAAATATATATTTCAGATTGTACTCATGGCAGTTATGTTGGTGATTGTAATGACAGTTCTCCAATGACTTTGCCAATTGAAAGAAATCTATCTGTTAAACCAGTCAAAATTGATGATAATGTTTGGCTTGGTGAATTTGTATCAGTTTTACCTGGCGTAACGATTGGGAAAGGGACTATTGTAGGTGCGAACTCAGTTGTATCTAAAAGCTTACCTCCGTATGTAATAGCTGTTGGCTCTCCAGCAAAACCTATTAAATACTATAACTTTGATACTCAGAAATGGGAAAAAATATGTTGATTAAAAATGTACTAATTACTGGTGGAGCTGGTTTTATTGGCTCAAATTTAGCTCTAAAATTAGTTTCAAAAGGTTATAATGTTACAGTATTAGATAACCTTTCTCCTCAAATTCATGGAGATAATCCTCAAATCACATCACCATTGTATTTAAGTATTAAAGATAAAGTAAAATTTATTTATGGGACTGTAACCAATAAAGATGATTGGGAAAAAGCTTTAAAAGGACAAGATGCTATTGTCCATTATGCAGCAGAAACTGGTACAGGGCAGTCAATGTACGAGGTAGAGAAGTACGTAGATGTAAATATTAATGGTACTGCTTTGATGTTGAATTTACTTGTTAATGGTGACTATACTGTAAAAAAAATAGTTGTAGCATCTTCCCGTTCGATCTATGGTGAGGGGAAATATTTAAGTAAAGAGTTAGGAGCTGTATACCCTACACAAAGAACTGCTGAATTTATGGATAATGGTGATTTTGAAGCTAAATATCCAAATTCATCAGAATTAATTTTAGTGGGTACAGATGAAGAATCAAAAATACATCCTTCGTCAGTATATGGAATTACAAAGCAAAATCAAGAACAAATGGTTTTAACTGTTTGTCCAACTATAGGTGTAGCTGGAGTAGCATTCCGCTATCAGAATGTTTATGGCCCAGGTCAATCTTTGAAAAATCCATATACAGGAATTTTATCAATATTTTCTACACAAATAAAAAATGGTAATGCCATTAATATCTTTGAAGATGGTAAAGAAAGTCGTGATTTTGTTTATATAGATGATGTTGTGGATGCAACAATTCTGGGACTTGAAAAAGAAGAAGCAAACAATCATGTTTTTAATGTGGGTACTGGCGTGGCTATAGATGTATTGACGGTAGCAAATGAACTTGTTAAAAATTATGGTATTAAAGTTCCGATAAGAGTATCAGGTAACTACCGTTTAGGTGATATTCGTCATAATTATGCAGATTTAACTAAAATTAATAAGTTTCTTGGTTTTCAACCAAAAGTTTCATTTGAGCAAGGTTTAAAAAAATTTGCTGACTGGGTGAATACTCAAGAAGTACAAGAAGATAAATACCAAAAGTCAATTGATGAAATGAAAGCTAAAGGGTTGTATAAATGAATAATTTAGATGACCTAGAAGGTAAAAGAGTTTTATTTTTATGTGTGCAATGGTTTGATCTAGAAAAAGATATTATAGCTCAACTTGAAAAGCATGGCGCACAAGTTACTTATTTTGATGAAAGACCTGCAAATAATAACTTTACTAAAGGTCTTTTACGTATAAATAGGGATCTTTTAGAGAAAAAAGTTCATAAATATTATGAGAATATCCTTGAAAAAATAAAAGATAATCAATTTGATTTTTTGTTTGTAAATAGAGGAGAAGTCATACCTGAACGTTTTTTAGAGCAGTTTATTCAACGATATCCTAATTGTAAGAGAATATTTTATACATGGGACAGTTTTGCAAACCTTGGTCATAGTGTAAATATTTTGAAATACTTTCATAAAAAATTTACCTTTGACAAGAAAGATGCTACAGAGTACAAAATCGGATTTAGGCCTCTTTATTTTACGGAGCGATATAGTAATATCAGATATCAAACTGAAAATGAAAATATTGATTTATTGTTCTTAGGTACAGCACATTCAGATCGTTATGTCATCAGTAATCAAGTTGCTGATTGGTGTAAGGAAAATGGTTTAGTCCCACATAATTATTATTTTATGCAAGGAAAATTAGTTTATTTTTATAAAAAATTTTTTGACAAATCCTTCCATGCTTTTGATTATAAAAAGCTAAGTTTTAAAAGCTTAACGAGTGAAGAAGTTGTAGGATTGTATGAAAGATCAAATGTTATACTTGATATTAGTCATCCTAATCAGTCAGGTCTTACTATGAGAACTTTTGAGACAATTGGAGCTAGAAAAAAATTAATTACCACTAATAGCAATATTAAAGATTACCCTTTTTATAACCCCAACAACATTTGTGTAATTGATCGTAAACGACCTGTACTTACGAGAGATTTCTTTTTAAATCAGTATCAATCCCAAACTGAAGAAATGTATTATAGATGTTCTATAGATGGTTGGATTGAGGATATATTTTTCGGAGATGAGGTGAATTTTTGGAAATCTTAATGTTTTTTTTATATTTAAAGACTGCTAAATTGTGTAAATAAAATATGACCTAAACTTATGATTATGATAGAGTTATGTTCTATCAAAAAATTTAGAGCTAAACATTAAGACTGCAAAAAATAAGCATTTGTTTTTTAATTAAATATTCGCAGCTTTATGTTCAGATAGAAGTTTTATAAACTTGTTGGTTAAGTGGGTTATTTAGGTATTACTATATGAAAAGGCTTTTAGATATCATTATCAGTATCACTGCACTAATACTTTTATCTCCTATTTTTGCAATAGTGGCCTATAAAGTACGTAAGAACTTAGGCTCCCCTATCTTTTTCTATCAAGAGCGTCCTGGCAAGAATGGTAAACTTTTTAAAATGATGAAGTTCCGTTCAATGAAAGATGCAAATGATGCTAATGGTAATCCATTACCTGATGAACAACGTATCACGCCTTTTGGACAAAAACTACGCTCAACCAGTTTAGATGAAATGCCTCAACTCATTAATGTACTCAAAGGGGATATGAGCGTCGTTGGTCCTAGACCGATGCTGAAAGAGTTTGTTGAACTTTATTCACCTGAACAAGCACGTCGTTTAGAAGTCCGTCCTGGTATGACAGGGCTTGCTCAAATTAGCGGTCGTAATGAATTGGACTATGAAGAGCGGTTTAAATGTGATGTTTGGTATGTAGATAATCAAAGTGTATTGGTTGATTTTAAAATTATGTTTAAAACAGTTTCTGTTATGACCAATCGTGAGGGAATCAATGCCCCTGGTCATGTTGGTCCTTCTCTTTTTAAAGGGAATGAAACAGAAGCAAAAAATGATGAAGTAAAGTCTTAAGTTAATATATTGAAGTTTTAAGTTATGATCAAAAAAGCCATTTTCCCTGTTGCGGGTTTAGGAACACGTTTTTTACCTGCAAGCAAATCAATCCCAAAAGAAATGGTGACTGTAGTTGATCGCCCTGCCATTGAGTATGTGGTCAAAGAAGCTGTGGCAGCAGGCATTGAGCAAATTATTTTGGTCACACACTCTTCAAAAGCTTCTATAGAAAATTATTTTGATCGTAATTTTGAGCTTGAAACAACATTAGAAAATAAGAAAAAAATAGATTTACTCAAAGAAATTACTGAAATTTTACCGAGCAATGTCAGCGTGATTAGCGTGAGACAGCCTCAACCATTGGGTTTAGGTCATGCTGTGTTATGTGCAAAATCTGTAGTGGGTGATGAAGATTTTGCTGTGTTATTGCCAGATGTGTTAGTCAAAGAAAATAGCGCTGAAAATGATCTTGCGCGTATGATTCAACGTTTTAACACATCGAAAGCATCACAAATTATGGTTGAAGCTGTGCCTGATCATTTGGTAGATCAATATGGTATTGTAGATGTTGAAGCCTCACCTGAAGAAGGTGAAAGTGTTGTGATGCAAGGTATTGTAGAGAAGCCTGCTGTTGGTTCAGCACCTTCAAATCTATCTGTTGTGGGACGTTATGTACTGCCTGCTAAAATTATGCAGTTACTTGAACAAACGCCAAAAGGTGCAGGAAACGAAATCCAGCTGACCGATGCGATCGCAGCATTACAAAAAATAGAAAGTGTAGAAGCCTATCGGATGAAAGGTCAAACTTTTGATTGTGGTAGTAAAATCGGTTATTTAAAAGCTGTATTGCACTATGGTATAGAACATCCAAAACTCGGTGAAGAATTCAAACAACTCATCAAAGAACTGAATTTATAAAATATTGGGTATGATATGAATATTTGTGTATTTGGCACAACCCTTCAAGCTGGCGTACTCGTTGGCTTGTTTGCTGAATATGGGCATCACGTGTATTGGTGCCCTCAAGTAGGCGTTGAAAAGCAGTCCTCAGTTCATTACCAAGATGAAGATTTAAATCAGCTGATTCAAAAACAAATTAAAAATCATGCCATTGAATTGGTAGGCGTAAAGCAACTCCAACTACACAGTGAAGTTTTTTTATTTAGTTTTAACCCGTCTGAATTTGATCAAGCCAAAAAATTAGCTGAAGAACTCAAGCGAAGCCCCATCATACATCCAAAGTTAATGATTAATGGTTCAACCTTTGGTTTGGAGGGGACAGAAACACTGAAAGAAATTTTGGTTGCCGATCATTGGGCGTATTTGCCAGATACGATTCAAGAAGGTAATGCAATTCAAAGTTTTACTGGACTAAAGCAGGTGATCATTGGTGTCGATCATGTGGCGACCCAACCAATTGTAAAAGAGTTGTTAAGACCATTTTTCCAATTAAAACACCAATATCTTTTCATGCCATTTTTAGATGCTGAATTTACCAAACTGAGTATTTCGGGCATGTTAGCAACACGTATCAGCTATATGAATGATATGGCGCAAGTGGCAGAAAAACTCAATATTGATATTCAGAATGTAAAACAAGGTTTAGCTGCGGATAATCGAATTGGTGCGAGCTATCTCTCTTCTGGTGTAGGTTTTGGCGGTGAGAATTTTTCTCATGATATTTTAACCCTCACAGGCACGGTTGCTGGTTCTGGGATAAAGAGCCAATTACTTGATCAGGTTTGGAATATCAATGAACAGCAAAAGGAAATTTTGTTTCGCAAGCTGTGGAATTATTATCAAGGGCAACTAACAGGTAAAATTGTTGCGATTTGGGGTGCATCATTTAAAGAAAATACCTCAAGTATCGAAAACTCTCCAATTCATGCCATGCTTGCTGCACTTTGGGCGCAAGGTGCAATTGTTAAACTCCATGACCCACAAGCATTAGAGCGAGTATCTGCTCTTTATGGCGAGCGCACCGATTTAATCTTATGTCATGATCAATATCAAGCCGTCGAAAATGCACATGCCTTATGCCTATTAACCGCTTGGAAACAATATTGGAGTCCAGATTACACTCAACTTATGCAGAAAATGGCGCATCCATTTATTCTAGATGGACGTAATATCTGGGATCCAGAATTTGTCAAAGGACAAGGTTTTGCTTATCAAGGTGTGGGGCGCGTATGATAACGTCGATATTAGAGATGGATCAAAGTCAGCTAAGCGTTCAACAATTACGTTTAACTGATTTGTTTCAGCAAGATCCACAGCGTTTTGAAAAATTTTCGGTTCATTTTGATCAACTCAGTTTTGATTATAGTAAGCATCGTATTGATCAAGCGGCATTTGAAGCTTTAATTAAATTTGCAGATTCGAAGCAACTGAGTGCATGGATTAAACGCTTATTTACAGAAGAGCAGATTAATTACACTGAAGGTCGGGCGGCAATGCATTGGGCATTGCGTTTACCTAAACAGGATCAAGATTACCCTAAATTAGCTCAAGCTGTGCATCAACAACTTGATCGCATGTTTCAGCTTGTTGAAAAAGTGCATGCAGGGCAATGTCGTGGTTCAACGGGTGAAGTGATTCAAGATGTTGTCAACATCGGTGTGGGTGGATCAGACCTTGGACCCCTTATGGTCAGCCATGCCTTATCCGATTATAAAGTTACTACAGCTAAACCATTAAAAGTCCATTTCGTCTCGACGATGGATGGAAGTCAGCTTTCTGAACTGTTGCATCAACTGCGCCCTGAAACGACTTTATTTATTATTTCTTCAAAATCTTTTGGGACGATTGATACCTTATCCAATGCACAGACTGTGCGCCAATGGTTAGAAAAAGCATTAGGTCATCAAAAAAGTGTGGTGCAGCATCATTTTATTGGGGTTTCAACCAAACCTGAAAAAATGACTGAATGGGGCATTGCAGCAGAAAACCAATTCCTGCTTTGGGATTGGGTCGGTGGACGTTATTCATTGTGGTCATGTATCGGATTACCGATTGCTTTGCAAATCGGTGTCGAAGGTTTTAAACAGCTTTTGGCGGGTGCTTATGCGATTGACCAACATTTTCAAAAGACACCATTTCAACACAATATTCCAGTCTTGATGGGGCTGTTGGGTGTTTGGAACAATAATTTTCTGGATATCCAAACCCATGCGGTATTGCCCTATGATGGGCGATTGAAATATTTTGCATCCTATTTGCAACAGCTCGAAATGGAGTCGAATGGTAAATCCATTCAACGCAACAATCAAAAAGTTGAGCTAAAAACATGTCCGATCGTATGGGGTGAAGTTGGACCGAATGCGCAACATGCATTTTATCAGTTGCTCCATCAAGGAACGCATGCGGTGAGTTGTGATTTCATCGCACCTGTACAGCGCTACAATGCTAACCAATTTACCTATGCTGAAAATGCAGAAGCATTGATTGAACAACATCATTTGGCTTTATCTAATTGTTTAGCTCAATCACGGTTATTGGCTTTTGGTAATCAGGCTTTAAATGCAGATGAGTTGGAGAGTTTACCTGAATATAAACAATATGAAGGCAATCAACCCAGCTCTACACTTTTATTACAAGAACTCAGTCCTTATAGTCTTGGAATGTTGATTGCCTTGTACGAACATAAAGTCTTTGTACAGTCGGTCATGTGGAATATCAATCCATTTGATCAGTGGGGCGTTGAAAAAGGGAAAGAAATTGCCAATCAATTGCTTCCTATTCTGAGTGGGAAAGAAAAAGATTTTTCTCAACTAGATGCTTCGACACAAGGCTTAATCAAGATATTACTAGGTAAAGAATAGAGAAAAACGGATGGCGAATATTTTAGTCACAGGTGGGGCAGGTTATATAGGCTCACATACGTGCTTGGAACTTCTAGAAGCAGGACATGATGTGGTTGTGCTTGATAATTTGTCGAATAGTTCAGAAGAATCACTCAAGCGGGTACAAGAACTTACTGGCAAACGCTTGGAGTTTATCCAAGGTGATATTCGTGATCCACATGATTTAGACCAAGCATTTGCTTCACATAAAATTGATGCGGTGATTCATTTTGCGGGCTTAAAGGCAGTGGGAGAAAGTCAACAAATTCCACTGAGTTATTTTGATCATAATATTGCAGGATCAATACAGTTGGCGCAAGCCATGGAAAGAGCAGGGGTTTTTAATCTCGTTTTTAGCTCATCAGCAACAGTTTATGATGAAGCCAATATATCTCCTTTAGATGAAACTATGCCAACAGGTATGCCTTCAAATAACTATGGCTACACCAAACTGATTGTTGAGCAATTGTTGCAGAAATTAGCCATTGCAGACTCACGTTGGTCGATTGCTTTGTTACGTTATTTTAATCCTGTGGGTGCACATAAAAGTGGCCGTATTGGAGAAGATCCGCAAGGGATTCCAAATAATTTAATGCCTTATGTCACTCAGGTTGCTGTGGGACGTCGTGAAAAACTGTCGATCTATGGTGATGACTATGACACGATCGATGGAACAGGGGTTCGCGACTATATCCATGTGGTTGATTTAGCCAATGCTCACTTGTGTGCGCTAAATAATCGTTTAAATGCCAAGGGTTGTCGTGCTTGGAACATTGGCACAGGCAACGGTTGTTCTGTACTTGAAGTGAAGAATACTTTCGAAAAAGTGAATGGCGTTCCCGTCGCTTATGAAATTGCACCGCGCCGTTCGGGAGATGTAGCAACATCATTCGCCAACAATGCACGAGCTGTTACAGAACTCGGTTGGACAGCAAAATATACCCTCGAAGATATGTTAGCAGACAGTTGGAACTGGCAAAAACAAAATCCAACAGGTTACCAATCATAAGCTTGTAAAAGGAAAATAGGCGCATTGAGCGCCTATTTTTATGATGAAAAAACTAAGCCTGAATTAATTGGGTTAATTCATCTACATAATCTTGCATTGGTTTAGGATTACGATCTGCACGGCTTTCAATATTTAAGCGTAATAATGGTTCAGTATTTGATGCACGTACATTTAAACGCCATGCACCAAAATCAAGACTCACCCCATCTGTTTGATCAATGGCAGGATTCAAATCAGCAAAATGATCAAAAATCTTTTGAATGGTTTCTTTAGTATCGACCACTTTAAAGTTGATTTCACCACTGCACGGGAATTTCGCAATCATATCTTCAACAAGGCTTGAAAGTGATTGCTGTGTATCAGACAGCACTGAAATCGCCAATAACCATGGAATCATTCCGCTGTCACAGTAAGCAAAGTCACGGAAATAGTGGTGCGCACTCATTTCTCCACCATAGACCGCATTATGTTCACGCATGACATCTTTAATGAATGCATGTCCAGATTTGGATTGGACAGGTGTTCCTTGATACTGATTGACGATATCTAAAGTATTCCAAACCAGACGAGGGTCGTGGACAATTTTTTCGCCTGATTGTTTTAGTAAGAACGCTTGTGCCAATAGACCCACGATATAGTAGCCTTCGATAAATTGACCTTTTTCATCAAATAAGAAGCAACGATCAAAGTCGCCATCCCATGCAATCCCCATATCCGCATGGTGAATTAAAACCGCATTACGAGTGCTGTCACGATTTTCGACCAAAATTGGATTAGGAATACCATTTGGGAATGTACCATCTGGATGATTATGGATTTTGATAAATTCAACAGGGATGTTTAATGCTTTGAATTTCTCTTCAATGGCATCAACTACATGCCCAGCAGCGCCATTGCCTGCATTCATCACCAATTTGAGTGGGCGAATTTTTGCTGGGTCAATATAGGTGAGTAAGTGTTCAATAAATTCAGGCAGAATATTGTATTTTTGCGTTGAACCTTTTTTCTCAACTTCAATGAATTGTTCGGATTCAGCCAAGGCTTGAATATCTTTTAAGCCAGTATCTGCACTAATCGGGCGGGCATTTTCCCGAACCAGCTTCATCCCATTATAGTCCATAGGATTATGGCTTGCCGTGACTTCAATTCCACCCTGTACATCGAGATGAAAAGCACCAAAATAAACTTCTTCAGTTCCCGTCATCCCCAAATCGAGTACATCTACACCAGCATCATTTAAACCGCGAATCGTCGCTTGTTTTAAATCTTCGCTCGTTAAGCGAACATCACAACCCACGACGACAGTTTTTGGTTGATAGATTTGCCCATAAGCACGACCGACTTTATAAGCGATTTCTTCATTGAGTTCTGTACCAAGTTTGCCTCGGATGTCATAGGCTTTAAAACAAGTCAGTTTATTCATGTCCATCTTTCTATTGTATAAGCTTGGGTTTAAGTGAAACACCATTTTAACCTCAAAGTAAGTAAAAAATGAGATGAGAAGATGTAATTTTAGGTTGATTTATAAAATTGAAATTTTTTATGTTTTTCTTGTTCATTTTAAAAATATTTTAAGTATGGTTGTTTATTTTTTGATTCATGATTTTTGATGGATAAAAAATTAATATTTATTAAATTGATAATTCATGTGATAAAGATCACAATTATTGGACTTACTTTTTGAAATTTAAACTCTTTTCTTAACAAAGTTAGCCAATAAAAAATGAAATATATATTTGCTTGAATTTTAGAATGTGTAGAATAGCAATCGAGTAAGGAAATAATTCAAAATAATTCAATGCCGATAATTACAAGCATGATTAGGTGCCATTCAGGAATGTTAATCACTCACAAACCCATAATTTTTTTAAAAAGCTTGGGTGCAATCAGTCTATGTGTTCTGATTCAGAACAATAGCCATGCACAAGACACCCGCTATTTAAAAGGCATCAAGGAAAGTGTATCGAGTTTAATCAAACCCAAAGATGACTCCTCCTTTCGTACCGTGCAACTTAAACAACTCGCTGACTTTGAATACCAACCCGAACAAAGCACTGCGAGCCCTTTGCCCGTGGTCAAACCCTATCTGGGGCAAAAGGCGTCTTTAAATAATCTTTATCTGGAAAATCCACCAACTGCCCAGCAATATGCAGTACCCACACGGACCTTAAGCCTTGAAGAAGCCGTGCAAATCCTGTCAAACGCAACCCCAATATTGCCCAAACGATTTCTACTCTGGCTTCCCAAAATGCCAATATTGATGTCGCCAAGGCACAATACTATCCACAATTAAAAGCTGGCATGAATACTGGTGACTTCACCTCAAATGATAAAGGGCGGCAGTTATATTCTGTTGAAGCCAATCAATTGCTCTATGATTTTGGTAAAGTCAAAAGCAGTGTCACCACACAACAAAATAAATTGGCGGTTGAACAAGCCAATGTCTTGATCAGTATTGATGAAATCTCTACCCAGACGGCTCGAGATATTTTAGGTTTATTGAGATATCGTAATATTATAAAAATCGCCCAAGATCAATTTAATGGGGTCAGTCGCTTACATGAGATTGCACGTTTAAGAGCCGAAGCGGGCATCAGCAGTCATGCAGACCCTGTGCAAGCGCAAAGTTATGTTGAATATTCTCGTTCCTATCTGATTACCCAGCAGAATTTTCTTAAACAGCAAGAACAAAAGTTACGCACCTTATTGGGTTTTGATGTCAGTCAAATTGAGTTCAATATTCCTGATGAATTCGTCAAGCAATCGGGGCTATATGACGACCCCGAAGTCAATACCATCCCCAGTATGATTGCCGCAAAGGCTGAAATTGATGTGGCACAAAGCCA